>JAQCBQ010000198.1 GCA_027621385.1 Bacteroidota bacterium
GGCATCGGGGGTTTCATCCAAAACCAAAACCCGGTAGGTTGGGGTTTCTTCGGCCATGGAAACCCAGATTAAAAAGCCATAGAAAATGGAGACCAGCAAGGGGCCCAATAAGGTCATGATGACAAATGATTTTTTTCGAACCCGGGTCCAATATTCCCGCTGAACAATTAAAAGAATGGTATTCATGCCTGGGTTTTTTCGGTTACGGTTTCAACAAAAATCTGATCCATGCCCGGAAGTATTTCTCTGAATTCAACCAAATTGCCAAAGGTCAGAATGTGATTTAGGGTAGGCTTCACCAAGCTGGAATCCATCAATTGAAACTCCAAAATGCCAAATCCATCGTTCCATTCCATGAGACTGGGTTGAAGGGATTGGATGCTGGTTTTGAAGGGGCCTTCAAAATCGGTGGCGCTCAGTTCAATCATCAATCGGTATTTGTTTTTGCGGTACTGGTTTTTGATTTCATTCAGGGAGCCGCTGAGGTACACTTTTGATTTGTGCAGCAAGGCAATGGATTGGCATAAAGCTTCTACCGATTCCATGCGGTGGGTAGACAACAGAATCGTGGTGCCTTGAGCTTTCAGTCGCAAAATTTCGTCGCGGATTAAACTGGCATTTACCGGGTCAAAACCAGAAAAGGGCTCGTCCAGAATTAGAACATCGGGTTCGTGCAACACAGTTACAATAAATTGCACCTTTTGTTGCATTCCTTTGGACAGTTCCTCTACCTTTTTGTTCCACCAGGCATTTAAATCAAAGCGTTCAAACCACAGTTTCAATTTTTCCTTGGCCTCAGAAGTGGACATCCCTTTCAGTCGTGCCAAGTACAGGGCCTGTTCTCCCACTTTCATTTTTCGGTATAAACCTCGTTCCTCGGGCAAATATCCTATTCGGGAAATGTGTTCGGCAGAAAGCGGTTGTCCAAACAGCCGAATCGTACCGGAATCGGGCGCTGTTATTTGATTGATAATCCGAATTAAGGATGTTTTTCCTGCACCATTGGGCCCTAAAAGTCCGAAAATTTGACCTTTTGGAACGTCCATTGACACGTTATCAAGGGCGGTGTGGCTTGCATACCTTTTGCTCAGGTTTTTTATTTCAATCGCCAGGGTTGTTTCCATACCCATAAAGGTAATTAAAGAGTAAGGATTAGAGGAGGAATCGTCGGCGATAAAAACCCTGAAAAAAGTATAAAATGGCAAAACAAAGGCTGTTGTTTGCTTGTTCCTTTTAAAACTCATCCCATGAAAAAGAAAAGCGTTTCCGAAGCCAGCATGGAACAGCAGTATATGGCTTTTTTTGAAGAACATTACCGACGGCCCAATTCGGTTCTTGAATTTGTAAAATATTGTGGCGTCGCTGAGGGCGATTTTTATGCCAAGCACAGTTCGTTGGAGCACCTTGAGGAATCGGTTTGGATGAACATGGCCGATGGACTCATCCATCGGTTGGCAGAAGACGAAACGTACATGGCCTATTCGGTGCGGGAAAAAACCCTAGCTTTCTTTTTCGGATTTTTTGAGGAAGCGTTAAAGCACCGGTCGTTTGTACTGTATTCAGCGGGAGATCTAAAGAACCCCGCCTTATTGAAGTTCAAGCGATTTAAATCGACCTTGAGTGAATATTTCGAGGCCTTGGCAGTGGCCGGGATTGAGGCCAAGGAACTGTCTGGATTGGGCAATTTGTCGCGTTGGTATGCCAAAGGAGCCTTGGCTCAGTTCTTATTTTTGCTCAACTTTTGGAAAAACGACAGCAGTTCAGGGTTTGAGGCTACCGATGAAGCCATTGAACGCAGTGTGAATTTAATTTTTGATTTGGCGGGAATGAACGCCCTGGAATCGGGATTGGGGTTTGCACGTTTTCTGTTTAGGCACAATTCACCTGCATGAAAGAGCAACACAGCATTCCGGTAAGTAAAGTGGCGCGCGCCGGTCGTTTTGCCGGAGCAGGAGTTAAGGTCGGGGCCAATTACGTGAAGTATTTCGCGAAAAAGATGGTGAATCCAGACACCCAGCGTTCTTCGCTAGATCAAGCCAATGCGAACGACATTTACAATGCCCTAAGCAGCCTTAAAGGCAGTGCCTTAAAAATGGCTCAAATGTTGGCCAGCGATCAGCACCTGCTTCCCGTGGAATACGTAAATGCCTTTCGACCTTCGCAGCATAAAGCCCCTCCTTTATCGGGCCCCCTGATTGTTCAGGTCTTCAAGAAAAGCATGGGCATGGCTCCCACGCAATTGTTTGACTCGTTCAATCCAACTGCGGTAAATGCCGCCTCCATTGGGCAGGTTCATAAAGCTCAGAAAAACGGGCTTGAGCTGGCCGTGAAAATTCAGTATCCCGGAATTGCCGATGCCATTTCATCCGATTTACAAATGGTTAAGCCCTTTGCCGTTCGATTGCTGAACGTGAAAGAAAATGAGGTGAGGCCCTATTTTGATGAGGTGGAATCCAAGTTGAAAGAAGAAGCCGATTATCAGCAGGAATTGAAAGGGGCAGAGCGGATAATTCAAGGCTGTTCCGATTTGGAGGGAATTTGCTTCCCCAGGTACTATCCGGAATGGTCGTCTGACCGAATTCTTACCATGGATTGGTTGAATGGAATGCCTTTGGTGGAATGGGCTCAAACCGAACAGCCTCAAGAACTCCGCAATCAAGTGGGGCAGGCCCTATGGGATTTTTATGACCGGCAAATGCATCGGTTGCGCTTTGTGCATGCCGATCCGCATCCGGGCAATTTTATGGTGATGCCCGATGGCCGTTTGGGTGTGGTCGATTTTGGTTGCACAAAAGAAGTCCCCGAGGATTTTTATGCCGCTTATTTTGCCATGCTGAATCCGGAAAACATGCACAACGATGGGGTAATGGCTGAAACCCTAAAAGGCTTAACCATTCTGATGGAAGACAGCCAGCCCGAAGAAATTCGCTTTTTCATTGAATCGTTCCGGGCCCTGAGTGGATTGCTGCGGCGCCCTTTTGATGCCGATAGTTTTGATTTCGGCGATGAGCAGTATTTTAAAGACATTAATGCCTTGGGCGAGGCCTTGAGTAAAAACCCGAATTCCACCAAGTTTGGGGGAGCCCGAGGTTCAAAGCATATTTTGTTTGTGAACCGTGCCTACTTTGGCCTGTTCAATACCCTGCATTTAATTAAAGCCAAGGTGAATACCGGAATTCCAAGTTCGGTATTTTCTGCAGCTGTAGGGGCATAAATTGGCATTTCAACCTGGAATGTTGATAACTCAAAAATCCGGGTTCGGCTGATTGTTTCTGCTTTAGCTACCTTTGAGTATGCAATGGAAAATCTGGAAAACCTATCCCATTTTAGGCAATCGGTTTTTACTGACAGGGCTAACTTTTTTAGTCTACTGGGTGTTTTTTGATAGCAATAGCCTGGTGAACATTATTGCTTTAAAAGCCAAAATAAAGGGGCTTGAAAAAGACGAGGCTTATTATCAACAACGCATTGAAGACACGCGCATGAGGTTGACGGAGTTGAATTCTAGCCTGGATAATTTGGAGAAATTCGCTCGAGAAAACCACCACATGAAACGCCCTAGCGAGGCCGTTTATGTGTTTGTTGACCGGGCTGATTTGGAATAATCCAATGCGCATCGATTCCGTGTTTACTTCTATGAAGCCCTACATATCTTCCGTTGTCTATAGGTTGTCTTTGTTGGTTTGGCTGATTGGATTCATCAGTGTGCATAGCCAAACCTTACAGTATTCTGTGGAATTGCTTGGAATCAACACCGGCGATATGGTTTTGAAAAAATACACCGATGCCAATGGACTGCTTCGATTTTCTATGAATACCTCTGCCGATGTCAATTACTTTTTTGGAAGAACCACGGCCAGTTTTTCATCGGACATTCGATATCAACAGGGTAAAATCATCTATGCTCAGGCCAAAAACATCCGCGATGGGAAAACAGGTCGATTTTCTTATCTGAAATGTTCCTCGGGCGGCTGCGATGTAGAAACCAACCGGGGGAAATCGAAAATTGGGGTGCCACCTTCTTGGTGCATTGCCCGGCTTTTTTTTGAAGAACCCCTTCATCAAACTCAAGTGTATTCTGAAGATTGGGGTCAGATGTTGCCCTTGAAAATGATCGGCCCGGGGCGCTATCAGGTTGAAATCCCCTCCGATAAACCCAATGAGTACAAGTATGAAGGCGGAAGAATGGTGGAATTGATTACCCATACTTCCATTGGAAAGGCCAGGGTGCTATTGAA
>JAQCBQ010000013.1 GCA_027621385.1 Bacteroidota bacterium
CTTTATTGCTTCGTCACGTATTGGGGTGGCGAGGAACACTTCGGGTTAGTTTATGACGTGAAGTTTGTTGTGAGTTTTGGATGAGTTGAAAAGCTTGTCTGGATTCATATGGGGAGTCTCAGAAATGCTTTCCGTTTTTATTAAAGTCAACTTTGATGAAATGGGAAGCGGGAATTTCGGGTATGAGACGGGGTTGGTGTGGCATATCAGCCTTTTTTATGTTGGGGAGTAAAGAGGATAGGATTTGGGGTTGGTAGGTGAGGTGTCCTTGGAAAGCTCTCTGTTTAACGGTTTTTATTGGGCGACATCCTGCCAAGGTACTGGTTAGGATGTAAAGGTATTGGATGCAATCAAAAGGGCCCGACCCTTTCCCAGTAAGCAAAGCCCTCTCACAAGTTTTAATGAATAAATATCTTGGTCTGAACCTCAAATTTGCCAACAAGCCGAAAGTTGGAATCAACTGAAGGTTAGGCAGGTTTTAGCGATTTCTTTATGCTATCACCAAGTACTATAAAAGATAAAACTACCGATAAAATGGCGAGTCCAGGTATCAAAATCAAGTGAATATGTCCTGAAATTAGAAAATGCCGGTGACTCTCCATCATGTTTCCCCAGGTTGGGGCAGGAGGCTGTATACCTAATCCTAAAAAGCTTAAGCCGCTTTCAATCAATACGGCTCCCGCAAAGTTGGATGCCGAAACCACCATTAAAGGCCCTCGCAATCCCGGTAAAATATGCTTCCAAATTAAGCGGATCGGCGGCACGCCAAGCACTCTTCCTGCTAAGGCAAAATCCCGTTGCTTTAATCCCATGATTTCTGCTCGCGTTACTCGTGCAATTTCTACCCAAGTGGATAATCCAACGGCAATAAAAGTGGGTAGCCATCCTTTGCCAAGGGCTATAGTAATTGCCATTACAAGAAGCAGCGTGGGTATCGACCAAGTTAAGTTGATGAAAAAACTCAAAATGGAATCAATTTTCCCCCCAAAAAAGCCGGCCGCAGCGCCTATGCAAATTCCCACAATAAGCGCAACCAATACCGACAACCATCCGATTCCCAATGAAATCCGCCCCCCAAGAATTAGTCGACTCCAAACATCGCGGCCTAAGGGGTCAGTACCTAAAATAAATTTACGCTCTGTGATGGTATAGCTCTCGCTTGAATTTATCCACTCCTTGCTGCGTTCAGAATACCCCTGAAAAGAAAATAAGGTGCCATTGGAAAAGACTTGTTTGCTATCAAAGGGAATCGAGGGGCCGGTATCCGACTGACCATCAAATAAATTTCCTGCGGCGGGTTGATTTCGTTGAATTAGGGCAAAATTAATGGTGCGCCCGGGTTCGGCCAGCCTACACGGCAAACATTGCCGATTGGCGTTCGGGGTGGAATCATTACTCACCCAAGGCGCAAACAATGCAAAAAGGGTTAACAACAATAAATAGGCGGCAGCAATTACACCAAAAGGCTGTTTTATCCAAGCATTGAAAGCGATTCGGGTGGGGGAACTCATGGGCCTTAGTGTACGTGTGCAAGTTACCAAACTTTCTTACTCTCTCGCCAAGGCAAGGCCAGCCAAGAAATAAGTGGAAGAAGAGGAATGTATAACCAATAAATTAAAGACAATAAAATGCGGGAGTTGATGGTTTTTTTCAGCCCCCCCGAACCCCATACATCCAATGTTACTTTTCCTAGTAAAAATACTAATTTTGGCAAGATTGCCCCAGGCCAAACTAAGAGAAGTAATCCGAAACTGTGCCACCCAAAAATCCAAACAGAAACCGCAACGGCAGTGGGCTGTCTGTATTGGATTGATTTTCCGGCCCAGCGCAGGCGCTGCGCAAATACCGATTTCAGATCAGTGGCACCAATCACACTAAGGTTAGGGTAGGGTAGAGTTTTGATGGATTCCCGCCCATATTCCGCTTCGATGGCATGAAGCAAAAAAACATCATCTCCAGAACTTCCAGGGCCAAGCCATCTGCGGTGGGGAGGCTCCAATTTGTTTTTTCGAACAGCCAATACCGCTCCACTTCCTAAAAATGGAAGACCCCAACCAGCCATCCCGGCTGCGGTGTACATGGCTGCTCGATAATCTTCCTTATCCAACGCATGGCCTTGAATGGAAGGCAAACCAAATACAGCTACAGTCGAGCTATCAACGGCATTCAAAATTCGAAGCCAGTAACTCATATCTTCTGCCGACCATTTTACATCAGCATCGGAATGAATACACCATTCTGTGTCTGAGTTTTCCCACCCTACCATCAAAGCAGCTTTCTTTCCTTTTCCATCGCTATGGCTCAGCCGAGCAGATGTTTGTTGCAATAATTCTAGGCTAGAATCGGTGGATCCATCATTAATCCATAAAAAGTTGGCTTGTCGTTTTGGTTCAATTGGTAAAAACAGGTGTTGAATGTTATGGGATTCATTTCGGAACGGTATAATCCAGGTGGCTTCAATGCTGGATGTTGGTTTTGAATTCGAAAGTAGATTTTCCCAGTGGTGTCGCAATCGTTTGTTCCCAAGATGTAAAATCCATAACCAACCAGTCCATAGCACTAAAAGCAGAAGTACAATCGTCATAGCTGGTTTGGATTTTTCAATAAAAAGAAAAAGCCTGGCGTTGCCGGTAATGCAATGTTGATTATCCAAAGCAAAGAGGATACCATAAATGCAGTTGGTGGATCTACTCCAATTCCCCCAAGAAACAATATGGATAATGAGCCACGGGAAGTCAATTCACTTAAGGCAAAAGTAGGGATAAGGGCATTTCCGAAAAATACTAAGGCTACAGCTGGTACTACATGAAATAGCGAAAAATTAGCCCCTAGGGCGTTCAGGCCAATCCACCATTGAACTAAAAATATACAGTAGCGAGCTAGGGCCCAACACAATCCTTTTACCCATTTTTGGGGATGAATACCTCTGCTTGATTTTTTTAGCTGCGCCCTCCAGCGCTTCGGAGCCCATCGATGCATACGCAACAGAACGAAAGGGATTCGAATAATGAAAAACAACAACAAGCCGCCAAAAAGAAATCGAAACCCCCACCGGAACTCTATTATTTCTTCCGGGAAAAAGTCAAAAGGAAGCCAATATTCCCAAGCAATGGCCCCAATGAATAGAGTAATGCAAAGTTGAGCCAAATTCCCCAAAATTGCAGAGGTGCCCAATGACCAGCGCAAATCGTAGGGCAAGGACAAAATCCGGCCTACGGCCTCTCCAGTCCTGTTAGGAGAAAATAAAGACGTTGCCATCCCGGCCAAAAACACCTTAAACCACTCTGAATACTTGATTTTGATTGAATCTGTTGACAAACTCCTCCATTTCAACACTTCTAAGCTCCAATTTAGGGGAGCCAATATCAGCAGACCAATAAACCAACCCCATTCTATCTCGGGCCAACGATTCCATGGGAACCCCGCAAGCATATAAAGTAAATAACCAAAAGAAAGCAAAGCCAGAATCCCTTTCAATAGGAAAAGCCCATGGGGTAAAGTATATTTGCCTACAGCTTTCAATCGGCTAAAAGTAACCAAAACCTTTTTTGTGAATCACACCCAGCGCATACTTGGCATTGACCCCGGCACCACCATTATGGGCTTTGCCATTTTAGATGCTAAGTCAAATCAACCACCTCTCCCTATTGAAATCGGACAATTTAAACTTGATACCAAGAGGCAACATTTTGAGCGCTTGCTTGATATTCATCAGTATATTTTAAATCTTATCGAGCTGCATCATCCGAATGAACTTGCCATTGAAGCCCCATTCTTTGGGAAAAATGTACAATCCATGCTAAAGCTCGGCCGAGCCCAGGGAGTTATCATTGCCGCCGCTCTTTCCCGCCAATTACCAGTATTTGAATATGCACCAAGAGAAGTAAAACAAGCCATTACAGGAAGAGGTGGTGCTTCAAAAGAACAGGTGGCAATCATGTTAAAACATCTAGTAGGCGATTTGCCTATGGGATTGACCGAAGACGCAACAGATGCACTTGGTGTAGCCATTTGTCATGCCTACCGCAGCTCAGGACCGGTAGAACTCACTCCCAAAATCAAAAACAAGGCCATTGGAGGAAAGAAAAAGGGCAATGCATGGGCAAATTTCTTACAGCAAAATCCAGACCGTTTAACTTAATTCGCTCAAAATGATTTGAGTTTTAAATGATTTTAATGTAAATTTACTTGAAACGTTTTTTAAAATGGAAATTCAACAATGGGTAGGGTTAATCGGTGTCGTGCTGTATTGGCTGTTTAGGGCGTATACTGGCGCGAAAAAAAACGCCTCAAAAACCAGTAGGCCTCAAAATCAGACAAACCCTAAGCCGAAACCATTTCCAGCTCCGATGCCCGAACCAACAGCACCGGCTCCTGATTTCTACGGCGAAAGGAAGTTGACGGGTCAGAATTCAAACTCGTGGACAGAATTCGAAGAAATAGTCCCATTCAACTACGATACTGACGAGGCACCAAGTATAAATAAGGCAGTGCCAACTGGCTCTAAGCCGGAAAGGAAAACTTCATCGAATTGGATAAAAAGTGGGGCATTCAAAGGAAGGGATGCTATTATTTATCAGGCAATTATGAACCGCCCCATGCATTAACTTGAATATTTTTTACACGATTAATAGATGAAGGTATTGTTAAAAGCCCTTAAATATCTACTTTTACCCACACTAATTTTAGGGAGGGTTCTACCTGCCTTATAGGATATTGGAATATGATTAAAAAATTACTTCCGCTTTTGTTGCTTTTGGTTTCATTCCATGGAACCAGTGTTGCCCAAGGTTCAACAGGTGAATTGAAAGGTGTCGTTAAAGACGATAAAGGTGAACCTCTGCCCTTTGCCAATGTCGTCTTGATGAAAGACGCAGTCCAAGTACGTGGAGCCTCTACCGATATGAACGGGACCTATTGGATGAAAGCCGTTCCCGCTGGAAAATATCAATTGGTTTTTTCGGCGATGGGTTTCAATAAACTTACCAAAGGGATTACCGTTGAATCGGGTGGGAATATTACGTTTATAGACGCTCAGTTGCGGTCAGAGACCATCGTTGTTGAAGGATACGATTTTATAGAAGAAACAGTCCCCCTGATTAAACGGGACGAAACTATGGTCCGTACTACAATTCGGCGGGAAGATATTTTAAAACTTCCAGGACGTAGCCCCCTTTCAGCTGTTACTACGGTGGGTGGGGTGTTTAGCCGTGATGGAGAAATTGGAAATATTCGTGGTGCTCGCTCAGGGGCTACCATTTTTATCGATGGAGTTAAAATTAGAGGAGGTTCGGCAAATCTGCCACAACAAGCTGTTGAAGAAACCCAAGTTATTCTTGGTGGAGTCCCAGCTGCGTTTGGCGATGCCACAGGAGGTATTATCTTATTAACTACTCGCGGCATTTCAAATAAATGGTTCGGTACGGTAGAAGGTCGAACTTCTCAGTTTTTGGACAATTATCAAAATCACTTGTTTAGTGGTGCTGTAGGTGGACCATTAATCAAAAAGAAAAATCGAGAAGGAGTGAAAGTTCCTGTTGTTGGCTTCCTTGGTACAGTCGAAGGTGGATACAGCGGTGATCCTTCACCTGTTGCAGGGAAAATCTGGCGCGTTAAGCCAGATGTCCTTCAAAATATTCAACAAAATCCAATTCGACTATCTGAAACAGGAACAGGAGCCCTTTTAAACGCCGAATTTTTACGTCAAAATGACTTTGAAACCATTCGGGCTCGTCAAAATGTCGCCAGTTCTTCTTTAAATCTCCAAGGTAAATTCGATATCCTGGCCTCCGAAAGAACCATCATTACTGCCGGAGGTTTCGTTAACTTGGGTGAAGCCCGAGGAGGTCGGGATGGAGGAACCTACACTTCTTCTCTGTTTAACTGGGAAAATAACGGACAATCCTCCAACTTTACATGGAACGCTTGGGGACGCATAACCCACCGCTTTGCAAATCCTACCGATTCTTCCAATAAGGGCTTGAGAAATGCCTTGGTTTCGCTCCAAGTAGACTATTTAAATGGTTCAAGTACTTCTCAAGATGCTTTACATAGAGATAATTTCTTCAATTATGGGTATGTAGGTCGCTTTGAAACATTCAGGGCTCCCGTATACCCTAGCTATGGTTTAGACCCCAAAACCAATATGTCAGGGTACCTGTTCGGTGGTTTCGTAGATACGCTGGTTACCTACCAACCCGGATCCTTAAATCCAACGTCTTCAGCCATTACAAGTCAGTATTTTACTCTTTTTGATAATTCATTTGGAGTCTATGACAACTTGCCCAACATTCAACAGGGAGGAGCTCTTTTAAACGGGCAATCCCCCCGCAGCATCTATAATCTCTGGTCGCATCCCGGGTCCCAATTCAATGGCTATAGCATTTCAGATAACAACCAATTTAGGGTGGTTGGGCAAGGTTCTGCTACCATCGGAAACCATGACTTTCAACTTGGTTTTGAATTTGAACAACGAAACGATAATTTCTATAGCCTGGCTCCCGTTGGCCTATGGCGTTTGGGTTGGCAGCTGGCAAACCAACACTTAGGAGTCATCGATACCGCCGCGCCAGCTCCTGTTTACGATCCGGTTACTGGAGTTTTTAAAGATACCATTAATTACCCCGCCCTGTACCGCGAAAATGAACAGCGTACAGCCGAAACCGGTTATAAATTCGGTGTCGGACAAGCCTTTTTTGATTGGAATTTACGCCAACAATTGGGCCTCTCAGCCGATGGCCTAGAAACCATCGATGTTGATGAATTAGACCCATCAACATTCCGCCTCAATATGTTCAGCGCAGATGAACTTCTTAATCAAGGAAATAATCTAGTTACATATTGGGGATATGATGTATATGGCAATAGAACTACCCAAAATGTGACCTTTGATGACTTCTTTACGGCAAAAGATCAATACGGGAACTTTACCCGCCCCATCGGTTCGTTCCAACCCATTTATCTCGCTGGCTATATTTCCGATAAGTTCTCATTCAAAGACATTATCTTCAACGTAGGTGTCCGTGTAGATCGGTTCGATGCCAACCAATCCGTCCTTGCCGACCGGTTCTCCTTGTACCGCACACGCAGCGCTGCCGAGGTAACTGAGTTAAACGGAAATACCATAACCCACCCCGGTAATATTGGAAACGATTACGTGGTTTACGTGAACGATCGCCAAAATCCTACTTCAATCTTGGGTTATAGAAACGATAATGTATGGTACAACGCAAACGGAGAAGTAATCAATGACCCCGCTTTGTTGCGTACTGCATCAGGTCGAGTTCAACCCTTTTTGGTTGATGCTTCTGATGACATCCAAAGCCCCGGATTCACTCCTTCTGGAGCCTTCCGAGATTATGACCCACAAATCAATGTCATGCCTCGGGTTTCGTTTAGCTTCCCAATATCAGATAAGGTCGGATTTACTGCCTATTACGATGTGCTTACTCAACGCCCCTCAGGCGCCGTACGTCTAAATCCCCTAGATTACTTCTTTTGGGATAATGCATCCTACAATTCCGGAGGTACTTTCTTCAATAATCCAAGTTTGCGCCCTGAACGTACAACGGATTTCTCTCTAGGCTTCCGCCAATTGCTCACACCTTCTAGCGCCCTTAAAATTTCAGCATTTTATCGCGAATTGCGCGATATGATCGCCTTGGTACGTGTGAATGAGGCGTATCCGAGAACGTATGGCGGCTGGGATAATATTGACTTTGGTACTGTTAAAGGGGTAACGTTCGAGTATGAACTGCGCCGCACAGGAAACCTTAAATTGACCGCTACTTACACGCTTCAATTCGCCGACGGTACCGGATCAGACAATACATCTGCATTGAATCTGGTGAACTCTGGACAACCAAACCTTAGAACTACCGTACCTACAAATTATGACCGCCGACACCTGTTCACGGCGTTCTTAATTTACCGCTTCGGTGGAGAAGAAAAGGGCCCGAACAAATACAACGGCCCCCAATCCCTCAAATTCCTACTTCAAAACTTCGGTGCCAGTGCAACCCTCCGCGGAGGTTCCGGTGTCCCATATAGCGGTCAATCCAACTTCACCGGAACCCAATTGCTGTCTGGTGGAGGTCAAGCTTCTCTTGAAGGTTCTATCAATGGAAATCGATTGCCTTGGGAATTTGGCGTTGATTTAATGGTTGATAAAGACATCAATATTTTCTGGGGTAAAAAGAAAGACGGTAAAGACAACGATAGCCGTAAAAAATCAACCCTTAATATCTATCTTCAAGTGCTGAATGTATTCGACATTCAAAATACAATTGGAGTCTATGCCGCTACTGGAAATGCAGACGACGATGGCTATTTGACAGCACCCCAATTCCAGCCTTTCATCAATGGTCAGATTGATCCTGTCGCCTTCCGCGATATGTACAACCTGAAAGTAAATGATCCCCGTAATTTTAGTCTTCCACGCCGCATGCGGATTGGAGCCATCTTGAACTTCTGATCGATTGAACTATGTTGAAGTATCGCTTTCTAAATTCTTCTTATATGAATAAGGTTCGAACCGCTTTTGTCTTCCTCCTTGCCGCCGGTTTATCCCTGCCATCCTTTGCTTACAAGGTAGGAGGAGATGCAACCGGAGGGAAATCCTCCCCCGGACCCGATAAAAAATTGGCAGCTGATTGTTTGCCCCCCTCAGCCTCCGCCGAATTAAATGTAAATAACGTTCGCGCTTTAATACACTCCGGTGGAGATATGTGGTGGGATTTGGTACAAAATGCCCGATATGAAATCCCCAAAGGATCTGGTCGCCACTCCATGTATGTGGGAACGCTTATCATCGGAGGACGCGATGCCAATACCCAAACCCTACGCGTAGCAGCTCAACGCTACCGCTCCGGTGGTGTTGACTATTACACTGGTCCCTTGGATGTCTTAGGTACCGCCGAAATCGATGCAGAAACCTGCGATTTATACGATCAACTTTGGGCAATCTCTCGCTCTCAAGTTGAACAATTCCGCCTCTGCAATTGCATAGATCCCGACGACCCAAGCTGCGAAGGATACCAGATTCCAGAGGTTATTATGAAATGGCCCGGTAATCCTGTGGTTCAAGCCGATGGACAACATCTTAATATGCAATCCCTACTTGCCCCATTTTACGATGCCAACGGCGATGGAGTCTACAGATACGAGGATTGCGATTATCCATTCTATGACCTCGATAACAATGTGGATTGTTCTTCCGACCGATCCGCATTCTTATACGGCGATTTTACCCTGTGGTGGGTATTCAACGATAAAGGAAATATTCACGGTGAATCTCAAGGAGACCCCATCGGTATGGAAATCCGTGCACAAGGTTTTGGTTTCAATACAAACGATGAAATCAACAACATGACCTTCTACAACTACGAATTAATCAACCGAGGTACAACAACCTTGTCCTCATGCTACTTTGGGGTAAATATCGACTCGGATATCGGTGGCGCCAACGACGATTATACCGGCTGTGATGTTGAACGAGGATTCGGATTTATGTACAACGGAGATGCCAACGATGAAAATTTCAGTGGTCAACTTGGGTATGGAAGCAATCCACCCGCTATCGGAGTCGATTTCTTCGAAGGACCTTACCTCGACTCAAATGGTGTCGCCGAAGTGTTCAACCCTTTGGATATTTCAAATCTTACTGACACAACAAGGTTTAGCAGCGCCTTCGCTATAAATGGACTTGGATTTAATGACACCATAGCCGATAATGAACGTTTTGGAATGCGGAGGTATGTGTATTACAATAATCCCGGCACCGGTCCAACCCGTGACCCAAGCACTGCCCCCAACTATTACAATTACCTTCGGGGATTCTGGCTTGACAACACACGAATGGTGTACGGCGGCGATGGTTATCCTACACCAGGAAATGGCTCAACAAATATTATTGCGGATTTTATGTTCCCCGGAGACTCAGATCCGTTCAATTGGGGTACCAAAGGTATAGACCCAGGTTTTGATTGGAGAGAACAAAATACAGGTGCTGCTCCAAACACCCCAGGCGACCGACGATTTATGCAATCCGCTGGGCCTTTTACCCTAAAACCCGGCCTAGTGAACGATATTACGATTGGAGTAGTTTGGGCAAGAACCTCTACAGGAGACCCTTACGAATCCGTAATCAAAGTACTTAGTGCCGACCAAAAGGCGCAATCCTTGTTCGAAAATTGCTTTAGAGTACTAAATGGACCCGATGCCCCAGATTTGAATGTTCAGGAATTAGACAGGGAATTGGTACTGTTTGTTACAAACAAGGCCACCTCAAACAACTATTTGGAAGAGTACGAAGAGTTAAATTATTTCATTCCTGAATTTGAACTCAAGACAACTCCTGTAACCAAAGACACTACCGTTTTTTCACCCGCATGGTCTAGGTTAATTATTACCAACGGAGACACACTGTTTGTGTTCAACTCTACACCAATTAACGGAGTAGCTGCCGATACCACCATTCAGTTGTTCGATGGCAATGGCAATGTCGTAGGAACCCAATTCGGTTTTAATTCCAACCCAAGTTTCGCAATTCAAACAACAATTAACCTTGGAAATAAAATTGATTCAATCTTCAACGATCGAATGATTCGGTTCCAAGGGTATATGATTTATCAGCTGAAAGACCCAACAATTACAGCAACCGACATCTTTGCTGAAGATGGGAACACCAAGGCTAGATTGGTAGCCCAATGCGATATTCGAGACTTTGATGGAAATGGAAATCCAATCGGCCGAATCGTCAATTTTGAATTCGATGAGGAACTTGGTTTCTCCGTGCCTAAGGTGAAAGTCAATGGCAGCAATGAGGGAATTATTCACTCCTTTAATTTGAAGGAAGACCAATTCGCCATCGGCGATAAACGCTTGGTGAACCACAAGAAGTATTACTACATGGCTTTGGCCTATGGATACAACAATTACAGAAACTACGATCCAAACGACCCTCTGCAATTGGATGGTCAAAAGGAACCGTTTTTCTTAGGCCGCCGCAACATTAAAGTGACTACTGCAATCCCGCATATTCCTGTCCCCGAACTGAATGGAACGGTTTTAAATGCGCTTTATGGCTCAGGACCACAAATCGTCCGGGTCGAAGGTCGCGGCAACGGAGGTAACGACCTTAAATTAACCCAAGAAACAGAAGAAAAAATCCTGAACTCTCCAAACTACCGTGCAGATACATTGGTCTACGATTACGGCATGGGACCTGTAAATGTCAAGGTTATTGACCCACTAAAAGTTCGAGGAGGCAATTATCAATTGCGCGTAATTGATAATGCTCCTGGTGGTGACGGCACCATCAATCCAAACGCCCGCTGGGTGCTACTGGAGCCCGGAAGCCCATTTGGGGATACGGTAGCAATTTCAGAAAAGGATATGTCTACTCCATACGAACAAATCATGTACGATCGAAGAGACATTCCAGGAATGGATCCTTTCTTAGGGTTCTCTATTACCCTCTATCAGGTTACCAATCCCGGTCCGGCCTACACGGTAATCAATGGAGTGCTTTTCGATCGCCGCGAAATTGAAAATGGATTTATCTCCGCTACCACCACTAATTCCCAACCCGGCAACAATTGGTTAGGGTTCTTTGGTGACCAAAATACCGGGAATCCAGCAAACTGGGTGCGCTCGGGTAGTACCGACTCAGAACAAGACCCTCAATGGAATTCAAATTTTATTGAATTGGTCGTAGGTGGCTCCACTCAATTATTATGGATGGATCCAGACGCTTCCTTCGAACGCAATATCTCGTTCTTTGGCGGCGGCGGTATCGTTCCGTATATGTTGACAAGTTCAGCTAGCATTTATCAGGACGACGATCAAAATCAATTGCCCGCGCACCAGCTCGCTTCCGGTGCAATTGTTAGCATTGAGGGTAGGGTTATCACCGCGGCCAGAATGCCGAATGTTCTGCCATCCATTGATGTAGTTCTTACTACAGACCGCTCTAAATGGACCAGATGCCCGGTTCTTGAAACTCAAGATTTCTCAGCTCTGGCTTACAAACATCCAAGTTTGACCACGGCGCCTGAAAAGTTATCTTTACGCCACAGCCCTTCTGTGGATAAAGACGGCAACTTCGCTACTGTGGGATCAGGAAGTAGCACAAATCCAGATGCCGCTAACTACATTTCCGAGTGGGGCTATTCTTGGTTCCCAGGCTATGCTATCGACGTAGAAACTGGCCAACGATTGAATCTGGCTTTTGGAGAAGATTCTTATTTGGCAGGAAACAACGGCAGAGATATGATGTTCAATCCTTCTGTGGTTGATTTTACAACCTTGGAAGGGGTAATCTCTAACTTTGGTGATTTCCTCGCCGCAGGCAAACATTATTTGTATGTCTTTGGAGCCAACCCTCTTGAACAACCCTTTGCGTCTATGCCTGGCTACGATGCAGGGGAAACAATGAAAGGATACCTCCTAGATAATAATGGTCTCCCTCGAAGTGTTATCCCCTCTAGCATTCAGCGAAACCTATGGAGAAGCTGCGCTTGGGCAGGTATTCCTTACCATGCCAAAGGAACCAATTGGCTCAGCAGCGATATACGCCTTAGTCTTCGGGTTACCAAAAGGTACCAAACCGGATTAAGCGGAGTTCATACGGTTGCCAATCCTTCAAACAACAACCAACCCATGTACAACTTCTCAATGGACAAGTTAACTCCAACGGTTGGAGATAATTCTGCGGCACGAGCTGCCTTAGATTTAATCCAGGTTGTTCCCAATCCGTATTACGCCGCTAGCAACTACGAAACAAGTCAAGTGGATAGCCGGGTGAAAATCGTAAACCTGCCAGACAACTGTACGGTTACCATTTACGCCCTTAATGGCACCTTAGTTCGCCGCTTAGAAAAGGGCACTAGCAGCATCACTTCCTTGGATTGGGATATGAAAAACTATGCCAATATCCCGGTGGCCAGCGGTCTTTATCTATTCCACATCAAGGCCCCAGGAATTGGCGAACGCATCGTTAAATGGTACGGTGTTATGCGCCCAATTGACCTTGATTCCTTCTGACGACTAGAACCGAAGTACAATGAAATCATTTTTGCATAAATCAATGAAAGCCAGCAGATTCCTAACTCTCATCCTCGCATTTTCTGGCATGAGTTTGTTCGCGGGCAATGAAGATCGCGCCGGCAGTGCAGGCAGTACCGATTTGCTAATCAATCCCTGGGCCAGAAGCTCAGGCTGGGCAAATTCCAATACCGCCATCGGTCGAGGTCTTGAATCTGAATTTCTAAATGTGGCCGGCCTTGCCTTTACAGATAGAACCGAATTGCTTTTCACCCACACCCGCTGGCTTGCCGGTTCTGATATTGGAATTAACGCTTTTGGGCTTGCTCAAAATTTGGGGAAAAACCGGGGCGTTCTGGGTATTTCTGTTACTAGCTTAGGCTCGGGAAATATCCAAGAAACGACTACCGAACAACCCGAAGGCACCGGATCAGTCTACAGTGTGAATAATCTAAACCTTGGACTTTCCTATGCCAAATCATTCTCGAAGTCAATCCATGGCGGAGTAACTGTTCGATTAATAAACCAAGCCATCGCCAATGTCTCGGCCGCAGGCTTCGCCATTGATGCCGGTATTATTTACAAAACCAGCATTGGCCAAAAGAAAAAAACGGCCCCAGGTTACGGTGAAGACAATCTCCATTTCGGAATTACGCTGAAAAACATCGGCCCCCGCATGATCGCTACAGGAGATGGGCTAACAGTTAAAAACGAAAGTCCAATCTTTGGCGCTCCAGTTTCTCAACAGCAACGTTCCGCCGAATATGAAATGCCCGCGCTGATGAACATCGGCCTGGCCTACGTTCAATACCTGGCAAAAAAACATAAAATCACAACAGCCTTTAACTTTACGACCAATAGCTTTACCAAAGATCAATTCTTACTCGGACTCGAATATGATTTGAATTCCATGCTTCAAATCCGCGGAGGATATGCATTCGAAAGCGGAATCTTTGGAGAACGCGAAGGGGTGGAAGCTGAACTCCTAAATGCGTTTACAGGCCCCTCCGCAGGCTTCTCGTTTGAAAGCCCACTTAAAAAGGAAGGCCGCACAAAAATTGGTGTTGATTACTCCTTCAGAGCTACCTACAACTTTAGCGGTGTACACACCTTCGGCGTTCACCTCTTGCTATAATCTATCTTTTTTCGTATTTTCGTTCAAACAGAAAGCCTCCGGGCTTTCTGTTTCTTTTTTAATCCATGTGTTATGGCATATACGTATTTAACTAAAGAAGGATATCAAAAACTGAAAACTGAACTTGAAGATTTAGTCAAAGAACGACCTAAAATCTCAGCTCAGATAGCAGAAGCACGCGACAAAGGAGATTTGTCCGAAAATGCCGAATACGACGCAGCACGCGAGGCTCAAGGAATGCTCGAACTGCGCATTTCTAAACTTCAACAAACCATCGATAATGCCCGAATTATTGAGGAAGGTCAAATGGATAACTCGAAAGTATACCTACTCTCCAGAGTTAAAATCCGAAACCTCAAAACCAAAATGGAAATGACCTACCAAATCGTGTCCGAACGGGAAGCAGATTTGAAGGCAGCAAAGATTTCTGTGGATTCTCCCATCGGCAAAGGCTTGCTCGGCAAAACAGTAGGCGATATCGCCGACATATCCGCTCCCGGCGGCCTAATGCAATTTGAAGTCATCTCTATTAATGCCTGATGCCTAGCATTTTTACCCGCATGATTCAGGGCGAAATCCCCTGCCATGTCGTCGCCGAATCATCTAGGTTCATTGCAATTTTAGACATCTACCCCCGAAATCAGGGCCATACATTGGTCATCCCAAAGAAAGAAGTAGATAATGTCCAGGATATGACGCCTGAAGATTTTTCTCAATTAACGGCTTTCGCACATCAGGTAGGCTCTTTACTCCGCAATCAACTTAAAACCAAACGCATAGGTTGGGCAATCGCTGGCTTCGAAGTCCCACATGTTCACATTCATTTAATTCCCTCAAATCAGATGGAAGACATGAATTTACACAGGACCGCGCAACGAGCTAACGACCAGGAATTGACAAGCTTGGCAGCCTCATTACGGCAAGAGTACGCCAATCAACAGGGCTCTACACGGAATACATAATATTCCATTACCGCATTCGCTAACAGCGAAGTACATGCCTTCTCAGCCATGGCTTCCGCCGCCGTTTCCGATTCGGCCTCTACCTGAAACCGAATTTGCTTCCCCACGCGAACCTGCTCAGCTGCATCCAACCCCAACGCGTGCAAGCCCCGCTCTACAGCCTTTCCCTGCGGATCCAGCAACGCTTCCAATGGCATTATGCTGGCATGAATCAAATATCGTGGCATATCAAATCTTTCCTCAAAGATAATTCTCCATGCCGATTTAATCCATTTTCTTACATGTTTTTTGGGCGGGTGACCGGCTGTCTCGGGTAGTCCGCCGTGGGTAGGCATATGGGCAGCGGTTGGGAAGTAGCTCCCAAGGTCGCTCTTCCCAACGCGCGCCCATTATGCCTCCCCCCGTACGGGCTACCCCGTTCCATCCGGCCCGCAAGCCCCTCAACCCCTAAATGCGCTGTTTTTTTCATTTTGTCCGCTTTATTTACGCAGAGCCACAATGCGATTTCATTTCTTTTTGGCCAAACGAACTTTCGGCCCTAAATTTGAGCACAGATGTGATGGTCTGTTGTAATCAAATCAAATTAGCAATTATGCTCCAATTCTCATTTTTCCGAAAGGCAACCCTAATTCTTGTTTTCTCCCTTTCTTTTTTCCTGAATGGATTCTCAAACGAGGGCATGTGGCTTCCCATGGATGTGAAACGGTATATCCAAAACATGGAAAAGCTGGGCTGCACTCTGTCGGCCGATGATATTTATAACTTGAACCGTGCTAGCCTTAAAGATGCTATTGTTCACTTTGGAGGCTTTTGTACTGGTGAAGTTGTTTCATCTCAAGGTTTGGTATTTACAAACCACCATTGTGGATACGATGCCATAGCAGGATTATCAACCCCTGAACACAATTACCTGGATTCTGGCTATTGGGCAACTTCATTCAAAGAAGAACTTCCCGTAAAAGGCCTATTTGTTACGTTTTTGGTGCGGGTAGAAGATGTTACAACTCGAATTACCTATTCCCCAAATCCAGAAGAAGCCCAGAAACGATTAATTGAAGAAGTGGAGGCCTCAGGAAAATACACGGCGAAGATTACTCCAATTTATTACGGAAATCAATACCTACTCTGGGTCTATCAAACGTTTAACGATGTCCGGTTTGTTGGAACTCCACCTGCCTCTATAGGTAAGTTCGGTGGAGATACCGACAATTGGATGTGGCCAAGGCAAACAGGCGATTTCTCCGTCTTTAGAATTTATGCCAATTCAAACAATGAGCCCGCGCCGTACAGCGCTGATAATGTTCCATATTCCCCAAAAAATTACCTGCCCATTTCCCTCGACGGAATTAAAGCCGGAGACTTTAGTATGGTGATGGGCTTCCCGGCAAGAACATCTCGATATTTACCCTTGTCTACCCTCAAACAAAAGGTGGTAAATGAGTACCCCGTTCTCAATTTTATGTTTGGGAAAATGCTTCGGGTAATGGAAAAAGATATGGCAGGCAGCATTACAGTTAAATTAGCCCTTGCATCAACTCAAGCCCGATTTGCCAACGCAGAAAAATACTACCTCGGCGTTACCACTGCTATGAAAGACACTTCAATTTGGTTGAAACGGGCAGAAGAAGAAAATAAATTTCAACAATGGGCTAAATACAGTTCATACCAAGCCTACGATGAAGTGCGAGGAAAACTTCAAAGCTTAAACGAAAAAGCAAGCTCTACATTTACTCTTGAAGCCTATTTACGCATAGGGTTTGGCTTAAACCCAATCATTCAACGAGGCTCAGCAATCAGCCCGTTAATGGCAGCCTTAAAAGAAAAGGACGCGTCAAAGATTCAAAGCGCAACCTCAAAACTCCAGAAGTCGATGGTGTTTGATGAAAAAACAGCGGCAACATATAAAAAGGTGCTGGCGGCTTTACTTCAGGCCTACACTGCATCTGTTCCTGAAGTCGCTTGGCCCTCTTGGTTAACCGAAAAACAGGCGGCAAAAATCATTCGAAAAAATCAAGACGACCCCTACTTGGCCCTGGCTGATTTCCTTTACAATGAATCGTTTTTAGGCAATCCGGAAAAATGGCAAGGTTTTTTAAATAATCCAAGTGTCAAATCCGCTGAAAAAGACCCCGGATTTCAATTGGCTCAGTCATACCAGCAACGCATGGCCGAAACAAGAGCTAAGGCCGAAGCGTATAGAGCAGAAGAGGCAGAACTTATGAAGGTCTGGATGAAGGCCTTGATGGCCTATCAGCCAGAACGGGTATGGTATCCCGATGCCAATAGTACGCTAAGGTTAACCTACGGCCAAATTGAAGGATATTCCACGAAAGACGCGATTGCTTACGATGTTCTAACAGACCACACCGGCTTATTGGAGAAATATGTGCCCGGTGATGCTGAATTTGATTTGCCCGTACGATTGATCAATCTACTTAAATCCAAACAGTTTGGTCGTTATGCGGATGCAAATGGCAATTTGCCCGTTAACTTTTTGTCCAACAATGACATTACAGGTGGAAATTCTGGTAGTCCGGTTATTGACGGAAAAGGTCGCTTAATTGGAATCGCCTTCGATGGCAATTGGGAAGGAATGGCCGGAGATTTGGTCTTTGACCCTAGGTACAAACGTACCATCTCTGTTGATATTAGATATGTGCTATTCTGCATCGAGCAACTTGGCGGAGCACACCGCTTAATCGCTGAACTCAGAATTCAATAACCCGAACCAAACATTTTAACCGCGTCGCCGTTTTTAAGCTATGGAAAATCTTTCGTTTGAACGCTGGCGACAGCCTTTTGAAGAGGCTTTACGTGTAGATTCAGTTGCACAGCACCTGCCAAGTTCGCTGTATGAGCCCATTGATTATTTCATGAATCTGGGTGGTAAAAGGTTAAGGCCAATCGTTTGCCTTGCCTCAGCAGAGGCATGCGGATTAGATTTTCACCAAGCAATGGGCGCCGCTCTAGCCATAGAATGGTTTCACAATTTTTCCCTGGTCCATGATGACATTATGGATAAAGCTCCCTTTAGACGAGGGCAACCCACTTTGCATGAACGGAATGGACTTTCGGCAGGAGTTCTATGCGGAGACAGGATGTTGGTAGAAGCGTATATGCACCTGGCGAAATGCCCGGAACCAGCAATTAAAATCCTCTTGAATCGATTTAACCAAACTGCTGCTGAAGTGTGCGAAGGACAGCAATTGGATATGGATTTCGAATGCCGCGAACACGTGTTCCCTCAAGAATACATAGAAATGATTCGCCTGAAAACAGCTGTTTTGCTCGGATTTTCACTCGAGGCCGGAGCTTTGTGTGCCGGTTGGTCTCAAAATCAGGCCGAGCCATTGTACCGATTTGGAGAACAGCTGGGAATCGCTTTCCAACTCAAAGACGATTGGCTAGATGCGTTCGGAGACCCCTCAATGACAGGGAAACAACCCGGAGGGGACATACGCTCCAGAAAAAAAACCTGGCTCTGGATTCAAACCCATCAAGAACAACCTCAGGAACTAAAGTCCTTCGATACCCTACCTGATAACGAACGGGTAACAGCAACACTTACTTTGTTTGAACAGCTAAAGCTGCATGAAAAATCAATGCAACTTGCCCTGCACCACAAAAACAATGCGATTCAGGCCTTGAATGAATTAAACTTGGAGCCAAAGCAAAAATTGTTTTTTCTTCAGTTTGCAGATTTCCTCCTTGGCCGAGATTACTAACCTCCCTTACTTCGTCTTGCATTCTTGAACCATAGAAATTGTACTTTTAAGGTATGGAAACTACGTTCGATGTAGCTATTGTTGGTGGAGGTATTGTCGGAGCCGCTACTGCGTACCGCTTGCAGCAAGCCTATCCTCATCTTAGGTTGGTATTGCTTGAAAAAATGCCAGCCTTAGCCGACCATCAAACCGGCAACAATTCAGGAGTCATTCACTCGGGTATTTATTATAAACCCGGATCATTAAAAGCAAAAAATTGCGTTCAAGGACGCAGAGAATTGGTCGAATTCGCTAAAGAAAACCGAATTGCTCACGATGTCTGTGGTAAGATCATTGTTGCTACCGATACTGAAGAATTGTCAAGGCTGGACGGTATATACAATCGAGGCATCGAAAATGGCATTGAGGGCATTTCTAAAATTGGCCCCGACGAAATTCGGGAAATAGAACCCCACTGCCGCGGGCTGGCTGCAGTTCGAGTAAGCTGTACCGGCATTATTGATTTCCGAGGGGCAACCGAAACGATGGCCAAACGGGTAACCGACATCCAGCCTCAGTCGGTAATTCAACTAAATACAGAAGTAAAGGAAATACGACAGGACGGCAATATTCAAATCCTAGAAACAAACCAAGGTCGCTTTTTAACGCGCTATACTGTCTATTGCGCAGGTTTACAATCCGATCGGTTGGCAAAAAAAGATAGACTCAAACCGCAAATGCGTATTGTGGGATTTCGCGGAGATTATTACGAATTGGCACCTCATGCAGAACACAAGGTGAAACACCTAATCTACCCCGTACCCAATCCCGCTTTCCCTTTCCTCGGTGTCCATTTTACCCGAATGGCTCTGGGCGGAGTTGAATGTGGCCCCAATGCTGTTTTTACATTTAAACGCGAAGGGTACGGAAAAACAGACTTTAACCTGGCCGATTCCTTGGACGCTTTATCGTATTCAGGAACCTGGCGCTTGTTCGCCAATCACTGGAAGTTCGGTTTGGATGAATACCGCCGAGCATTTAGTAAACGCCGATTCCTAAAAACGCTACAACGGCTAATTCCCGATTTGACCCTGACAGACCTCGCTCCTGGACGTGCCGGAGTGCGAGCTATGGCCCTTGGACCCGATGGAGAAATGCTGGATGATTTCGTTTTGGCTTATGGCCACAATAGCATCCATGTACTCAATGCGCCTTCACCTGCCGCCACTGCCGCCCTTGCTATCGGAAGCCAGATCCGAGATATGGCCAAAGAACGCTTTCATTTTAGTTGACAGAACCCTGAAATTGCAATACCATGTTTTCAAAACTTTTTGGTAAAAAGAAAAAAACCATCACTGAAATCGCCCCCGATTATGTACGAATTATAACCGAATCAACGGCTGAAGGGTTCCCGGTAATAGCCGAGCTGTTAAATGAGGAAATGGAGTTCGCAAAATCTCCACACATTGAAGCTGATTCAAACCTTTGGTTCCGATACATCGTTTTTGCAGGAAATCTATTGAATCTTGAAACCTATTTCAGTCCGGAAGATGCTGATGCCTTTAAACAGGTCCTCATTCCTCAAATTACCCAATCCCTAGGCGCAGACCCAGAAACCGCCGACTCCATTTTAGTGGATTATATGGAGTTCCTTCGTAACCTAAATAAAACTCAAAAAAACTTGATGTTCAGCATGGGTATGGCCATATTCAAAAAGTATGAACTCAACGATTATCAAACCGAACATTTCCAAAAACTCAATTCTCCAAATCCTAAGGTAATGAAGGAGTTAACGGAAATTATCGCTCTCTTCCTTTGGAATTGGAAAGCCTACCTGGAAATTTATAAGGTGAGTGCTTGATGCTGCTTTACCTCTGTTTGGGTTTAAATTTGCTTTCCCCCAGCCCCAATACCTATTTCGCAAATCTGGCTCAGGGGACCTGGAAACAACTTGACGGAAACGTTCAATTGGAGTTTTATGGAGATGGAAGTGCCCAGGTATGGAATCAACCCTACACCATACTGCCAGAAATAGCAATAAAAGGGAGTAATCCCACTCATTTTTTGCCAAAACCAATTTGGAAACAACACCGGTGGAACTGGAAAGGAAGCTCAATCGTTGAAGCCAATTGGGAATGGCAACTTCTGAACGATACCATTGTTCTCCCAGCCCAGTGGTTGGGAGGTAAAAAGGGTGAATTATGGACCTTCGTTCAAACCAGTGCTCCCAATTTTTTCGTACCCCCGGCTCCTGACCCCAACTTGGTTATTTCCGACCAATCCAATTGGAAAAGGAAACTAAAAAATGCGACAGCTAAAAATCAGGCAAAATCCATTTGCAAAGCACTAAACCAAGTCAATTTCCCAGATGCAGAACTGGATGAATTCCTCAAGGAAGACACGAAAAGGAGTTCTTGCTTAAAGCCACACGCTCATTTGAGACTTGCTTTAATGCGTGGGTATTCGCGAGAAAAAATAATTGAAATCCTGAACCAAAAAGATACCCCGTGGAAAGCCAATTAATAATCAATTTTTTAGAAGAAGTAGCACCACCTTCACTCCAAGAAAGCTATGACAACAGCGGCTGGATTGTCAAGTTAAGCAAAACATGCAATAAGGCATTAATTAGTCTGGATTGTACGCCAGAGGTAGTCGAAGAGGCCCGTCAATTGGGCTGTGACCTTGTTATTGCTCACCACCCCATCCTTTTTAAAGGAATGAAGAGATTGACCGAAGAGCATTACACCGAAATAGCCATTATTCAAGCGATTCGGTCCAATATTTCTTTGTATGCAATTCATACCAATTTAGACAATGTTTTGCACAATGGAATTAACCAAGCACTGGCCCAACGAATTGGCCTTGAAAATCTTCGAATTTTGCGCCCCATGAAGGGCCACTTATGCAAACTGGTAATTTATGCTCCCAAGGACGAAACAGAACAGGTTGAAAGAGCAATGTTTGAGGCAGGTGCAGGACAAATAGGTAACTACAGCGAATGCTCTTTCTTAACCAACGGAACCGGTAGTTTTACTCCCAGCAGCCTCGCTAACCCTCACTATGGGAATGCCAACCAGCGAAGCATCGTAAATGAAAATAAAATTGAAGTTTTGGTGGAATCTTGGAAATTGAACCAAGTACTCCAAGCTGCAAAAAATGCTCACCCATATGAGGAAGTAGCCTATGACGTAATTCAATTGGAGAATATTCATCAAGAAATTGGCAGCGGACTAATAGGATCTTTTCCTAGCCCAGTCCCGGTTCAAGATTTTTTGGCAAGGTTAAAAGAGGTACTTTCCGCTCAACATTTGAAATTTACAGCACCAACCAAATCAAGCATTCAGCACCTTGCTTTGTGCGGAGGCGCAGGTAGTTTCTTATTAAACGATGCCATTCGTGCGGGAGCCGATGCCTTCCTTACCGCCGACCTAAAATATCATGAGTACTTTGACGCCTTAGGAAAATTAATGTGCATCGATGCCGGTCATTATGAAACGGAGCATCATGTGGCCGAGCATCTTTCCTCTCTTTTGAAAGAAAAATTTCCTAACTTTGCCACCCTTATATCACAGGTAAATACAAATCCTGTAAATTATTACTGATATGGCCAAATCTGCTGCAAGCGCTAAATCCCAAAAATCCCTGTCGGAAATGAGTGTGGACGAAAAACTGCGTGCACTTTTCGACCTTCAAATTATGGATTCTAAAATCGACCAAATTCGTACACTCAGAGGCGAACTTCCCCTCGAAGTAAATGATTTGGAAGATGAAGTAGAAGGCCTAAACGCTAAAATCGCTCGAAAAAGCGAGGAAATTTTGGCCATGGAGTCCGAAATCTCAGCAAAGAAGAATTTAATGAAGGAATCAGCAATGCTGATTTCTAAGTACGAGCAGCAACAAGCAAATGTTCGTAATAACCGTGAATTTGATTCTCTGTCAAAAGAAATTGAATACCAATCACTCGAGATTCAACTGGCAGAAAAGCGCATCCGAGAATTCAATGCACGCATCGAAGGACTAAAAGAAGAATTAGCCTCTTTCGAAGAAAAACGCGCAGAACGCCAAGCGAATCTAGACCTGAAACGAGAAGAACTCGATGCAATTGTAGCCGAAACCCAAAAAGATGAAGAAGCCCTGTTGCAAAAATCTCAGGCGTTTGAAGCTCAAATCGAAGAACGATATTTAAATGCATATAAGCGTATTCGTGGAAATGCAGTAAATGGATTGGCCGTAGTTCACATCGATCGAGATTCTTGCGGTGGCTGTTTCAATACGCTCCCTCCTCAACGCATTCTCGATATTGCCCTACGCAAACGAATCAATCAATGCGAACACTGTGGTCGCATTTTGGTCGACTCAGAACTGGCTTCTGAGGAGAATGAAAGACTGGCTTAATTAATTGGCTTTGAAACCTTTACACCAACGCCCACTCGATTTTATCCTGTGGGTTTTTTATTTGGTTAATTTCCTTGTGGTCGTTTACATGATCGACCTAGAACAATTAACCGTAAAAGAACCTGGAGTTTCAGGATACCCCTTCTGGCCTCCACCTTTTATGGTGGATTTAATTCATTGGTACGGTTTTAATTTCGACCCTTTATTAATTGCCAGACCGCCTTGGTGGCAAGCCACTATTTGGATAGACGTTCTTTTCTTCGGACCATTTTATGGGTTTGCTCTATACGCATTCTGGAAAGGTAAAAATTGGATTCGCTTCGGAGCCATCGTTTGGGCGTCCATGCTAATAACGAATGTTACTATCATCCTCTTTGAAGAATTTACTGGACCTCACGCCTCACCAGAAATTGGTAGGGTACTCCTCGCAAATGCCTGTTGGTTTATATTTCCAATCCTTACTCTTTATAGGACCTGGCGATCCCCAGTTATGTTTGAGTCAAAATAAAACCAATAATCAATTGATGATTATTGGTCAAACGTATTGTTCTTGACAATGGGTTTGAAATAATCCATTCGACAGAATTTTCAAAAAAAATCAATTTTGCCCTTGAAACTAGATAAGAACTTGGG
>JAQCBQ010000199.1 GCA_027621385.1 Bacteroidota bacterium
GGCAACCAAACTCGATCGTTCTGTTATGTCTCAGATTTGATTGAGGGAATATATCGATTGCTGTTGAGCGATTACGATGAGCCTGTGAACATAGGTAATCCGGCCGAAATCACCATTCTTCAATTCGCAGAAGAAATTCTATCTCTTACCCAATCGAACAGTAAAATAGTATTTAAGCCCTTGCCTGCCGATGACCCCAAACAGCGTCAGCCGAACATAGAACTGGCGAAACGAATTTTAGGCTGGGAACCCACCGTTGAAAGGGCAGAGGGCTTAAAAACCACTCTAGCCTACTTTCGGGGCTTAGATAAAGTAGATTTGTATAAACCCAGTTTGAATTTTTAATGTCGGTCTTCGTTCATCCAAGCTCCATCGTTCATGAATCAGCCATTCTAGGTGAAGGGACCAAAGTGTGGCAATTCTGCCACATCATGCAGCAAGCACAAATTGGAAAGGATTGCTCATTTGGTCAAAATGTTATGGTGGGTCCAGGGGTTCGAATAGGCAACAATTGCAAGGTTCAAAACAACGTTTCGATTTATGAAGGTGTAGAATGTGACGACGATGTGTTTATGGGGCCAAGCATGGTGTTTACCAATGTGATAAACCCCCGCAGCGCCGTAAACCGGAAATCGGAATTCAAACCTACACGGGTAGGGCGTGGCGCTACCATTGGAGCAAATGCCACCATCGTTTGTGGGACGAAGCTGGGTCGGTATTGCTTTATAGGCGCTGGCGCTGTAGTGACCAAAGACGTTCCAGATTTTGCATTGGTGTATGGGAATCCGGCGCGGCAATTCGGCTGGATGAGTCGCTTTGGACAGCGCCTGAACTTTGATTCTTCAGGTCAGGCCCAATGCCCGGAATCGGGTGAATATTACACCCTTAATTCGCAGGGTATGGTAAACTTAACTCCAAATCAGCCCTGAAATTAGCCCAAAAAGATACCTTTGTGCTCCAAATAGAAAATAACGTAAAATGAGTGTTTTTAATGAAGTAATCAATAAACAGGCTCCTATCGCCGTAGTTGGCCTTGGATATGTTGGTTTGCCTATTGCTCTGGAATTTGCCCGAAAAGTAAAAGTTATTGGATTTGATATCAATCCTGACCGGGTAGAAATGATGCGGAATAAAATTGATCCCAGCCAAGAATTGGAAGCCTCTGAATTTGATCATGCCGACATACATTTTACGTGTGATTTAGAGGATTTGCGTGCTGCAAGGGTTTTTATTGTGGCCGTTCCGACGCCCATCGATGATGCCAAGCAACCAGACTTAAAGCCCTTGATTTCGGCTACAACTACCGTAGGGCAGGTTTTGAAAAAGGGGGATTATGTCATTTATGAGTCGACCGTATATCCCGGTTGTACAGAAGAAGATTGCGTGCCGGTTTTGGAGGATTTATCCTCGTTGAAAATGGGCATTGATTTTAAGGTAGGTTATAGTCCTGAGCGAATTAACCCGGGCGATAAGGAACACACCCTTAAAAACATCATAAAGGTGGTTTCAGGGAATGATTCGGAGGCGCTTGAGACGGTGGCCAATTTGTACGAAATTGTTGTGCAGGCAGGCGTTCATCGGGCTTCCTCGTTAAAAGTGGCAGAGGCCGCAAAAATTATAGAAAATACCCAACGCGATGTCAATATCGCCTTGATAAACGAACTATCTATCATTTTTGGAAAAATGGGCATCAATACCTACGAGGTACTTGAAGCGGCAGGCACCAAATGGAATTTCTTAAAATTTTCGCCGGGTTTGGTTGGAGGACATTGCATTGGCGTAGATCCCTATTATTTAACGCATAAATCAGCCCAGCTTGGGTACCATGCACGCATCATCAATGCCGGACGCGACATCAACGACGGTATGGGAGCCCATGCTGCACGACAGATTATAAAGCGCCTTATCGCCAAAGGATTCGATATGAAAGGCACCCGTATTTTGGTATTGGGCACTACCTTTAAAGAAAATGTGTCGGACATTAGGAACTCAAAGGTGGCCGATTTAATTAATGAGCTTTCATCGTATGGGATTAAGGTAGATGTTACCGATCCTTATGCAAATTCGGATGAGGTTCTGCATGAATATGGATACCCCCTCACGGAAAGCCCCCAAGGCCCCTATTCTGCCATTTTTGTAGCGGTTTCACATCAACCCTTTTTAAGTTGGACCGAATCTGACTTTTCCAATTTATTGGCCAAAGGAGGTATCTTAGCTGACTTAAAAGGGCTTTTCCGAAATCGGTTCAGCGCCTTTGAATATTGGAGCCTCTAATTCAACGTATGTCTTATACTAAACGCATTTTGGTTACAGGTGGTGCCGGTTTCATCGGCTCGCACTTGGTTCGATTGCTCGTTCAATCCTATCCGGATTACCTTATTTTTAACATTGACAAGCTAACTTATGCCGGGAATCTTGAAAACCTGAAGGACATAGAATCAGCACCCAATTACCGATTTGAACGCATTGATATTCTTGATGCCGATGCGGTAAATCAGCTTGTTCATCACATGGACTTTCATGCAATTGTTCACTTGGCCGCAGAATCGCATGTAGATCGTTCTATTCATGATCCCCTTGCATTTGTTCACACCAATGTGTTGGGGACCATCAATTTGTTAAATGCCGCTCGGGATGCCTGGAAAGAAGACATGAGCAACCGCCTCTTCTATCATATTTCAACCGATGAGGTGTACGGCAGCCTTGGTTCTACCGGATTATTCACCGAATCTACGGCTTACGATCCGCGAAGTCCCTACAGCAGTTCTAAAGCTGCTTCAGATCATTTTGTACGTGCATGGCACCACACTTACGGATTGCCTGTCGTAATTTCAAATTGCTCCAACAACTATGGGCCAAACCAATTTCCGGAGAAATTGATACCGCTCTTTATCCACAACATTCGCCACCGCAAACCCTTACCGGTTTATGGCGATGGTCAATATACACGGGATTGGTTGTATGTGGTAGATCACGCCAAAGCTATAGATGCTATATTGCATCGCGGTCGAATAGGAGAGACATACAACATCGGTGGATTCAACGAATGGAAAAACATTGATTTGATTCAATTGATGTGCCGACTTTTAGATGAAAAACTAGGTCGACCCGAAGGCGATTCCGCGTCTTTAATCACCTATGTCACCGATCGGCCTGGACATGACCGTCGCTATGCCATTGATGCATCTAAAATAAATTCCGAATTGGGCTGGTCGCCATCGGTAACCTTTGAGCAAGGCCTGTCTCTAACCTTGGATTGGTATCTTAACCATCAGGACTGGCTTGACAATGTTACCAGTGGTGCTTATCAACACTACTACGATATTCAATACAAAAATCGATTTTGAGTGATGAGCCTTAAATGGGGGGTGTTGTTGCTCTTAATTTTGGTTTCTTGTGGAACGAATGGAACGCAAAAGGAGTGTCTTTCCGTTTCTGATTGGCAGGTGCAATGGGATTCGCTGAGTCGCGCTCCGATGTCGGCCATTTCGGTTGCTATCGAATCGAAGGATAGTGTTGGTTTTGAGAATGGAGTAGTTCAAATGCAGGAAGTGTTTGAATCTTTAGAGTCATTGGCTAAATCGGCGCCCTGCTATTCTCCAGATAGTTTAGAACCTCTTTTGCGGCATCAGTTGCAATTTCAAGATAGTTTAGTGAGGGTATGGCTTCCGGCGCTGCGTCCTTTGATGCGTGTAAACCTGAGTTTGGCTGAACGGTCAAGTGTTACCCAGGTGCTAGAGCTGATGCAGGCTTCGGCTGAGGGGCAGCGGCAGCGAAGGGATCAACTTCGGGTTAGGTAAGAGAGGTGTTTTCCCGGGAAAGGGCCCGGAGAAAGCGTTTTTTTGAGTTTTGTCCAATGCCGAAGCATCCGAACCAATACCTTGGCTGGATGTAAACCTGAATTCCAGGCTGAGGTTATCCAATAAAAGCGAGAGTTTCCAATCAAAGGATTCAACCACCACTCTTCTCTCTGCTTCCTTTTTTCCTCCCCGCATAAAAAAGGCTGATATGCCACACCAACCCAGTCTCATACCCGAGATTCCCGCCTTCCAATTCAACAAAGAAAACCATGTTGTTTCAGAAGGCATTTCTGAGACGCCCCAATGAATCTGGTCAAGCGTTTCCGCCGAACCACAATTCAAAAACAGACTTCACATCAAAAACAAACCCGAAGTGTTCTTCGCCACCCCAATACGTGACGAAGCAAAAAA
>JAQCBQ010000200.1 GCA_027621385.1 Bacteroidota bacterium
TGTTTGAGCGGGCAAAAGCATTCCGGAACGAGCACATCACACGGGTTGACAGTTGGGAGGAATTTAAAACGGTGTTGGAAGAGAAAGGAGGTTTTTTGTCTGCCCACTGGGATGGAAGCGCTGAAACCGAAGCCAAAATTAAAGAACTGACCAAAGCCAGCATTCGTTGCATTCCATTGGAGGGGCAAACAGAAAGTGGTCGTTGTGTGCTTACCGGCAATCCTTCAACTCAGCGTGTTTTATTTGCGTTAGCCTATTAAATCCAATTATTATGACCGATACCCGTTCATTGATTCTTCAAACCTTGGAAGAAAAAAACCGGCTTAAACAACAAGTTTATGCCAATACGCTTAATGGATTTGGGTTGCTGAGGCAAGCCATGGAGCGGGTTTTTAACGACATGAAGCCTGAGGTTGAAACGTGGACCAATCCTCCGGCCCGTTGGAAATTGCACGATGTGAATCCGCATGAGTTCAGTTTAACTTTTGGGTCGGATGTCATCATCATCAATCACCATTCCAACGTATTTCAGTTTGAACGGAGTCACCCGCAATGGCAAACCGCCTACATCAAGGCCGATGAGCAGCGCAGTTATTTTGGAGTCATTCACGTGTATAACTTTTTGCATGATAGTTTGGCTTTTCAGCGGCAAGAGGATTATGGGTATTTAATTGCTCGGATTTTCATCAATAAGGATGCTCATTTCATGGTTGAAGGAAAGCGGCAACTGGGCTTTTTGTACAATCGATTCAGCGAAGAAGAAATGAGCATTGAAGCCTTTGAAAAGGTACTTCATACCTGTTTATTGTACAGCTTGGATTTTGACATGCTGTTACCGCCCTATGAGCAGGTAAAGGTGGCTACTGTGGAACAGGTCCAGGCCTATACTAAACTTGCCATGGGTCGGACGGGAAAACGTTTGGGTTTTCTATTTGAATCGGACAACGAGGGGTTGTTGTTGTGATTTATCCCGGTCCAGATTCGGCATTGTTGGCAGGGTGCGATGAAGCTGGACGAGGTTGTTTGGCTGGCCCTGTTTTCGCAGCGGCAGTCATATTAAAACCAGGTCATACGTTAGAGGGCCTAAACGATTCCAAGCAATTGAGCTTGGCCGATCGGAATCGGCTTCGCATTCAGATTGAGGAACAGGCCCTGAGTTGGTCGGTAGCCCAATGCACCGCGGCAGAGGTAGATGAAATCAATGTACTGAATGCATCCATTTTAGCTATGCACCGAGCCATTGATGGACTTCAGGTTCGTCCGGATGGATTGTTGATTGATGGCAACCGCTTTAAGGCCTACTGGGGAATTCCCCACCGCTGTGAAATAAAAGGAGATGCCCGGTTTGCCTGCATTGCCGCAGCGAGTATTTTAGCAAAAACCTATCGGGATTCTTTTATGTTGCAAGCACACCATCAATTTCCACAGTATGGTTGGGATGAGAATAAAGGCTACCCTACCCCATTTCATAAAAAGGCTTTGCGGCAACATGGGTATAGTCCAATCCACCGGTTGAGTTTTAGGGGGGTAAAAAACTAATTATTGCGTTTGAGTTCGACTCCACCCGCGGGCGGGATTGAACCGGGTTGCCCGCAAGGGTGGCGGAGCCCGTTGCGCGCGGCGCGGAGGCGACCTTGGGAGCCACCGTAAGCCCGCTGCAACGGACTTCCGGCAACTGCGGACAACCGGAGAAAGCCCGGAAACCCGCCCTAAAAAATATTCTTCCTTAGAGTTTGCGTTTTACTTCCACCTCTTCGAAGGCCTCAATGATATCACCCACCTGGATGTCGTTGAAGCGATCGATGGTTAGGCCGCACTCGTAGCTGGTGCCGACTTCTTTGACATCGTCTTTGAAGCGCTTCAGGCTGCTTAGTTTTCCGGTATGCATCACGATGCCATCGCGGATAATACGGACCTTGTGATTCCGGCTGATTTTACCATCCGTTACATAACAGCCTGCTACAGTGCCCACTTTGGTGATGCTAAATACTTCGCGTACCTCGACTGTAGCCGTAACTTTCTCTTCAAATTCGGGCGCAAGCATGCCTTCCATAGCTGCTTTCACTTCATCAATAGCCTGATAGATAATAGAATAGGTCCGGATATCAATTTCTTCAGCTTCGGCCAAGCGGCGTACGGCCGGGCTAGGACGAACCTGGAAGCCGACGATAATGGCATCGGAAGCCGAGGCCAACATGACGTCGCTTTCGCTAATGGCTCCCACCGATTTATGAATGATATTCACCTGAATGCTGTCGGTACTCAATTTCAATAAGGAATCGGTCAGCGCCTCTGCAGAACCGTCTGTATCGGCCTTGATAATGATGTTCAGCTGTTGGAAATCGCCAATGGCAATCCGGCGACCAATCTCATCAAGGGTAATGTGTTTCCGGGTACGAAGTCCTTGTTCCCGTTGCAATTGCTGGCGTTTGGTAGCAATTTCACGGGCTTCGCGCTCGTCGTCCATGACCTTAAACTTATCACCGGCTTGCGGAGCTCCATTCAAGCCCAATACGCGTACTGGCGTGGCGGGACCTGCCTTTTTGATGGGTGTTCCGCGCTCATTGAACATGGCTTTAACTCTGCCGCTGTATTGACCAGCAAGAACTACATCGCCCATAGATAGGCTTCCCGATTGAACCAGCAAGGTCGCTACATAACCACGTCCTTTGTCCAACTGAGCTTCAATCACAACTCCTTGGGCATTTTTTTCAGGATTGGCTTTCAGCTCAAGCATTTCAGCTTCCAACAGAACTTTATCCAGTAAGGAATCAATGTTAAGTCCTTTTTTGGCTGAAATTTCCTGACATTGGTATTTTCCGCCCCAATCTTCCACCAAGAGGTTCATATTGGCCAGCGCCTCTCGAATTTTTTCGGGGTTTGCCCCGTCCTTATCAATCTTATTGATGGCGAAAACCATAGGCACATTGGCGGCCTTAGCATGGTTAATGGCTTCTACGGTTTGGGGCATCACTGAGTCGTCAGCGGCAATTACAATAATGGCCACATCGGTCAACTGAGCACCCCGAGCGCGCATGGCGGTAAAGGCTTCGTGACCGGGTGTATCAATGAAGGTGATTTGCTTTCCGCTTTCCAGTGTAACACCATAGGCTCCAATGTGCTGTGTAATTCCTCCGGCCTCGCCGGCAATCACATTGGCCTTGCGAACATAGTCAAGCAATGAAGTTTTACCGTGGTCAACGTGGCCCATCACCGTAACGATTGGGGGACGGTCATGCAGGGATTCGGGGCTATCTACTTCCTCTTCTTCTACGTCATCAGTATCGGCCGAGACGAATTTAATTTCATGTCCAAATTCTTCCGCAATGATTTGAATGGTTTCTGCGTCCAGCCGTTGGTTGATCGACACAAACAAGCCCAGGCTCATACAAGCCGAGATAATTTCAGTGACGGACACGTCCATCATTTGCGAAAGTTCATTGGCCGAAACGAACTCCGTTACCTTCAGAATTTTGCTTTCGCGTTCAGAAGCTTCGGCCTCATTTTGAATTTTTTCACGGATGCCTTCGCGCTTTTGGCGGCGCATTTTAACCGATTTGGATTTCCCGCGTTCGCTTAGGCGAGCTAGGGTTTCCTTAATTTGCTTTTGGATTTCTTCTTCGGTCAGTTCCACCTTAATATCAGGCCGAATGTCTTTGCGTGGTCCACGTTGTCCGGGGCCGCGCTGACCTGGGCCTCCGGGGCCGCGTTGGAATTGCCCGGGCCCCGACCCTGGGCCGCGCTGACCTGTGTTACCGCCTTGGCCACCGGCTTGACCGGGTAAATCACCAGGGCGTTTTATTCCTTCTTTCGTTATGCGTTTCCGTTTGCCCTTATCGGCCGAACGGCGATCGCTTTCGGTGGGCAGCACGATTTTACCGACGATGGTAGGTCCACCCAGCTTGCTGGCCGCTGCACGGTACACCTCAGGCGCAGCATCAGTTGGAGTATTGGATTCCGGGGCCGCATGGGGGGTTGACTCTGTGGTTTCGGCCGTAGGTGCCGGAGTTTCGTCGATGGCTTCCGGTTGCGCAATCGGCTCGGGCGCCTTTTCAGGTTCTGTTTTACTTTCCGGTTTAGGCTGGGCCTTTTTTACCGGCTTTTTAGGAGCCAAATCAATTTTACCCAGCACTTTAATGCCTCCCATTGGCTTGTTTTCCTCGGTTGCCGGTTCTGTAGATTGCTCAGGTTCGGGATCAGC
>JAQCBQ010000201.1 GCA_027621385.1 Bacteroidota bacterium
ATGCCCCTAAGGGATTAGCCAAAAATCGGTTGTGTAAAACATCCAATCGTTCGTTGCCCGAAAATTTTTCTACAATTCGGGTTAGAAAATAATACCCCAAATCACTATACACATATTTTTTTTCGGGCAACAATGGACTTTGGCTGGCCCAGGTATAAATGGAGTCAGTAAGGCTGTTGATGGCAAAGATGTTGCTTGCTACGGGCAATTCGTAGCCCTTTTCCTTGGCACTTCGATAGTATTCGGGGTTTAGCTGTCCGTCCAACATTGTTTTTTGGTAAAAGGGAATCCAGGCTTTCAGTTGGGCTTGGTGACTGAGAATATCCCGAAGTACTAATTTTCCTTTGTTGCTTGCATTTAATTCGGGAAGATAATCTCCTAGGGATTTATTTAAATCTATTTTTCCCTCATCTACCAGCCGCATGATTTGGGGCAGGCAGCCGGCAACCTTGGTTATGCTCGCCAAATCATACAAGTGGCTATTTTCAACGGCTCCATCCTTCTCATAGGTATGTGTTCCAAAACTTTTTTGGTACACCACCATTCCATCTTTAGCCACCAACAATTGAGCACCTGGGAAGTGTTTTTTTTGGATGGATTCCGCCATTAGAAGATCAATCTTTTTTAGTCCGGCAGGGTTTAATCCCACATCTGCAGGATCACCATAACGCAACCGCAAACCTCCTTTGGTGTCTATTCCATCGCCTTCCTTAAAAAAGCCTGGAATTCCAACAGGAAGCCGACCTTGAATGCCAATGCCCCCAAACAAAGCTTGAGCAGCCATATCTCTTGAAGCGGGGGTGTCTTGATAGGCTTGAATTAAGGCGGAACTACGTTTTAATGAGGGTAAGCTGGCCAGGTTGTAGGGCAAGGAAAAGTGAACTAGGATACTGCTCATTTGTTTTTGGATGCGCTCCAAAGCCAATCGTGAGGAATTTCCCCAAGATTTAGATCGAAACGGTTTTTCTCCGGGCCGATGCATGCCGACAATTGCCAAGTTGTACTTCTTGGCTTGTTGCAAAACCTGTTCAATCTGTTCCGCGCTCGCTTCTTCGGGAAGATGGAGCCGAGCTACAGGCATGTAGTCGTTTAAGCGCTGATAAAATTCGGGTCCACCGGGACTTCCAATTTCAATCAAAACGGGTTTTAGCGTATCTAAGCGCTGCAATGGGATTCGATTGTTTTGATTCTGCAGAAGAGTGATTGCCTTTTCGTACAGCTCAAGGAACAGTTTCCGGTCGGCATCCGTATTTAAATCTGAGGCCAGGTTTTTCATGGCGGGGAGGTTGCCCTGATGCAATCCAAGCATAAATTTATACGCCAGAATTTTTCGGCATTTCTCGTCGATATCAGATTGTAAAATCGAGCCATCGGCCAGCCCGTTTTCAATCAGGCTTAACGCCTTGGGTACGTTTTCAGAGAAAAGAAGGATGTCGTTCCCGGCCAGCAGGGCTGCTACATCTACAGCCCCCGGCTGATTTTTTTCTGCTACCCCTTTCATGTTTAAGGCGTCTGTGATGGCCAGACCCTCATATCCCATTTCTTGTTTTAGCAATTCACTAACCACCTTTTTTGACAAGGTTGTTGGAGTTGAGGGGTGTCCGGTTAGGGCAGGCACCGCCAAATGAGCTACCATTACTGAGGCGCATCGGTTTTTTATCAATTCCCGAAAGGGCAAAAGTTCAATGCTGTCCAGTCGTGCTCGGGAATGAGGTACCTCAGGCAGGGTAAGGTGGCTGTCTTTTTCTGTATCACCATGTCCGGGGAAATGCTTGGCAGAGGCCATAACGCCACCCGCTTGCAATCCTTTCATAAATGCCACACCGAGTTCAGCTACCCGCTTCGGATTTTCTCCAAAACTACGTCCATTGATGATGGGGTTTTTAGGGTTCACATTTACATCTACGACGGGAGCCATATTCATAGTGATGCCAATCCTCCGGCAATGTACTGCCATTCGTTCTGCAGTTTTTTGAATTAATTTAAGGTCTTGGATTGCCCCCAAGGTCATGGCATAAGGAAAAGCCAAAGTAGAGTCAAGGCGCATGGCCAATCCCCACTCCGCATCCGCCGAAATCAATAAAGGCACCTTGGCCGCAGCCTGGTATTTTCGAGTTAGAATAAGCTGACGTCCTGGCCCGCCCTGCATGAAAATAAGTCCACCAATGCCATTGTTTTTAATGAGCCGCATCAGTCCCTCATTGGCTTCAAGCCCTTTGTTCGAATACGCCGCCACCATAAACAACTGCCCAGCGCGTTGAATGGAACTCATGCTTTTCATGGTTGAGTCGGCCCACTTCCAAGCTGCTGCATTTGGAAATAAAGGTTGAGCGTTGACTTGGATGAAGCCAAGCCAAAAGAAAAGGTAAACGAAGATTTTATTCATAATTAGGTAAAGGTACTTGCTTTCCATCTTTTCAAAACGCAGGTTCTGAAGTCTTCATGCACGAGGTCTTGTTAATTTTGTTCAATCGATACCTTGTGGACTTGCGGTATTGCTGTTTTGATGTTTGAGGTTGGAATTGAGTGTTTTAGAAGGCTCTTTTTGAAGATTGAGGATGCTGGGCGGCTGAGACTTGGGCTTGGATGGACATTAAACTTCTTAGGATGCCTTATATTTGAAACTATGATAGAGCCTTTTAGCGACGAATGGTTTATGAAGGAAGCCTTAAAGGAGGCAATGAAAGCGTACGATTTGGATGAGGTGCCGGTAGGTTGCGTTGTGGTTTCCAGACAACGGATTATTGGCCGGGGCCACAATTTAACCGAACGGCTGCACGATGTAACTGCACATGCTGAAATGCAGGCCATTACCTCGGCTTCCAATTTTTTGGGATTTAAGTATTTGGAGGGCTGTAGTGTTTATGTTACCCTAGAACCCTGCCCCATGTGTGCAGGAGCCTTGCGCTGGGCCAGGCCTGAGGCCATCATTTATGGAGCATCCGATTTGAAATATGGATTCGAATCGCTATCGGAAGGTAGGGTGCACCCCAAAACGAAGGTGAGGGGCGGTATCTTAAACGACGAATGTGGAGAACTGCTTAGCCGGTTTTTTGCAGAACGGCGCAAACCCTAATGGGAGGCAAAATGTAGGCAACTATCCAAGTTGAACTGGCTGGTTCAGTTGACCATAGGCAGGGCAATGGTCTCCTGATTTGCAAGAAGAAAAAGTAAAAGCTACGATGAAAAGAGCAGCTGCGAGTAAAACAATGGTGCGTTTCATGCCCGGTATTTTCTTTCAAAAGTAGGACAAAAAAGGCGGTCCAAAAAGAACAATATCGTTAAAATTTCATTCGTTTATTAACAATAAGAATTGTTACTTTGAAAAGTTAAGCGAAACTGGGAATGAATCAAATTCACATCGATGAAAGTTGGTTAAGGCATTTGAAGCCTGAGTTTCAAAAGCCCTATGTGGTTCAACTGCGCCAAAAACTACTGGAATCTAAGGCCAGCACAGGTTTTTATCCTAAATCTGCTCAAATTTTCAGAGCCTTAAATGAGACACCCCTACCACGGGTTAAGGCGGTTATTCTTGGACAAGATCCATACCATGGCCCAGGTCAGGCAGAGGGATTGTCCTTTTCCGTGCCAAAGGGGGTCCCCCAGCCCCCGTCTTTAAAAAATATTTTTAAAGAATTGCAGGATGATCTTGGTGTTGTTCCCCCCACTCATGGGCACTTATTGGAATGGGCCCAACGAGGTGTTTTATTGCTAAACAGTATTTTAACAGTGGCGCCCAATCAAGCCGGTTCTCACCGCGATCTGGGGTGGGAGACCTTTACCGATGCCATTTTAACGACAATTAGCCGTGAACGAAAGAACGTGGTTTTTTTATTGTGGGGCAAGTTCGCTCATCAAAAGAAAGCCCTAATTGATGAACGAAAACATTTGGTTTTAATGGCCCCACATCCTTCTCCGCTATCGGCTTATCAAGGCTTTCTGGGCTGTAGGCACTTTTCTCAGACCAATTCCTTTTTAGAAGACAATGGGATTTTAACCATCCCATGGCAGCTCAGTCCATAATGAGGATGAATCGGTTGTTTCTTGGTTTATGGGCAGGAATGTTGCCCCTCTGTTTGTCTGCACAGCTTGTTCTGGCTCCAATGCCCAATAGCCAGTGGCCCAAACGCCCCCTTAGCTTTTCA
>JAQCBQ010000014.1 GCA_027621385.1 Bacteroidota bacterium
TTGTTGGGGCTTTATTTGGTTTATGACTTAAGACGGCTTCGGGTTTTTAGAAAAAGACCAGCACTGCACTTGACCTTATTTACCCTGTTTGTTGTGGCTGTTCGGGTGCTCAATATTCAATTTCGATTCCCTTCGGTGTTGTACGAGCTTCCCCTGTTCTCTCCGCTGTACTTTGCTAGCAGCAATTGGCTTCCCAGCTTGGGTGATTTTTTGGTGCATGCACTCTTGATGACAGCCCTAATGGCGCTGATCTTTTCCAATTACAGTAAGTATAAATACCCCGATGTTCGAGGAGCTCGACTCATACTTTGGCTGCTTGTTTTTGGAACAATGGTAGCGGGGTTCAGCTATGCGTTGTTGCATATGCTCCGAACTCTGGTTTTTGACTCTTCCATCTCCTTTGATTTGTCCAATGTTCTCGATTTAACCTCATACAGTCTATGGGGGTTTACGTTGTTGGCCATATTGTTAGCTAATTTTTTACTGATTTCGCATTTCTGCTCAAAAATGCTGGCCAGAAGCCAGCATCTGAATTGGTGGATTGCGGCTGCCTGGACCTTGATTCCGTACGCTGGGGTTTCTGTATTGACGGTTTGGGTTGATGGCTTAGATCCACTCAACATTTGGCTCACCTACCCCATATACCTGGCCATACTTTGGGTACACATGAAGAACAAGCAGGTAATTGGCTTTTATTCTTTGGCTCCAACCTTAATCTTATTCTCTGGGTATGCAACGTATATGCTAACTCAACTGAACCATGAAAAGGAAATTGAATCTAGACAGGTGTTGGCCTTAAAAATTGCAGAAGAACAAGACCATGTAGCGGAGTATTTATTCAATCAGGCCGTAGAAGGCATACAGTCGGACGCTGCTATTAAATATTTTCTTCAAGAATATTCATACTCATTTCCTTATGAATTTTTCGAGCGGATTGCACAGCGCTACTTTGGCGGTTATTGGTCAAAATATGCCTTGGTAATTGTACCGTTTTCGGCTGAGGAAGTTGAGTTGTATGCATCCAACCCAGAATGGGGCGATCCAGATGTTCAACACTACGAAGCCGCCATTGGTGAAATGGGGCGCCCAACCGGTAGCCCTTTTCTCTATTACCTTGATAACAATTACGGTAAGGTGAATTATTTAGGGAAGGTTCCTGTTTCTGTAGCCGTAGGGAAGGATACCATAAGGCACTTTATTTATCTGGAATTTATTTCTAAAATGGTGACTCAGGTAACGGGATTTCCTGAATTGCTGCTTGACCAAAGCATAACCCGTCCTGTTAATTTAAGGGGATACAGTTATGCCAGCTATAAGGGCTCTGAATTAAATGTGGCAGCCGGAGATTTTGCCTATCCATTGAATTCAAAAGCTTGGGCTGTTGATGCTGAACAAATAGACTACACTTCGCTTAGGGGCTTTAGTCATTTAATTTTACGCCAAAGCAAGGACCATCTGATCGTTGTTTCAAAACCAATTCCAAGGTTGTTGGATGCATTAAACCCCTTCGCCTATTTGCTGCTGTATTTTAGTACTCTGTTGTTCTTGTACAATGTGTATCAATACTATTTTGGGGATGCTTCTCAGCGCCTGCGTTTCACCCTGAAAAGCCGCATTCAGTTGACCATTCTATTGGTCTTACTTATTTCTCTTTTAATGGTTGGCCTAGGAATTAATGATTACATCAATACTCAATTTAACCGGAAAAATAGATTGACCATAGAGGAGAAAATGAATTCCATTGTTTCTGAACTCAAAACCGAGGTTGAAAACCGACCGGGCGTGCTTCAGAATAGGGATGAATTGAATTTTATGCTAACGCGGTATTCAGGAATTTTCTTTTCAGACATTAATTTATTTAAACCCTCTGGGATTTTATTGGCAAGTTCAAGGGAGGCCATGTACAATGAAGGTCTAATAGGGAGGCAAATGCATCCGGATGCACATCGGGCCTTGGTTCGTGAACAACAACCCCGATATTTGCATAAAGAAACGGTGGGTGATTTTGAGTACTTATCCGGTTACACTGTGTTTCGTGATCGCGACGGACAGGTTTTGGGCTATTTGAATTTGCCTTATTTCCTACGTCAAAAAGACCTAAAAGAAGAGCTTTCCAGTTCCTTGTTGGCTTTGATTAATATTTATTCTTTGTTGATTGTGGCCTCAATGCTGATTAGCTTGTTGATTGCAAATCAACTCACAGGTCCTTTATCCATTCTTCAACAAAAAATTGGTAAAATCAGATTGGGACGGAAGAACGAAACCATTGATTATCGAGGCAATGATGAAGTAGCCAGTTTGGTCGATGAGTACAATCGAATGGTTCAAGAGCTGGAAGCTTCTGCTCAACTTTTAGCCGTTTCTGAACGCGAAAACGCCTGGAAAGAAATGGCCCGGCAGGTGGCACACGAGGTGAAGAATCCTTTAACTCCAATGAAACTAAATGTCCAGTATTTGTTAAAGGCCTGGGAAGATGGGCGTGAAGACTTCCCAGAGCGAATTCAGCGCTTTAAGATGGCCATGCTTGAACAAATTGAAACCCTATCTTCCATCGCCAGCGAATTCAGTTATTTTGCTAAGCTTCCTGAAATTGCTTTGCAACCGCTTAATGTATCACAGACCCTCAAATCAGTGGTTGAATTTTATGCCAATAATGAAGAAGGCGTTCAATTGCGTTGGGATACTGAATTTATTCCCGATGCGAATGTAATGGCAGATAGAGATCAGCTTTTGAGGGTGTTCAATAATTTACTTCGCAATGCCATACAGTCCATTCCTGAAGGACGAATTGGTGAGGTGTGGGTCTTGCTTTATCGTCAAGGAAACCATGTGGTTGTTGAAGTCAAAGACAATGGAATGGGGATTCCCGAACAAAACCGAAATCGAATATTTACACCAAATTTTACCACCAAAGGCTCTGGAATGGGTTTGGGATTGGCTATGGCTAGAACCATTGTTGAAAATATGCAGGGAGAAATTTATTTCCAGACGGAAACGGGAGTAGGCAGCTCTTTCTTTGTGCGGCTGCCGGCATTGAACTCCCTTTCAGAAGAAACTAAGACGGGTTAGTACTGAGGCGACGTTGTGGAAGCTCCGACCATTTAATCGCCCTTGGATTCATGATGTGAAACCACAGCGGAGGTACCATGGAAATGAGCATCGAGCCCGGATAGCCAAAGGGCAATGCCGGGGCTTCTGGTCTATGTTTAAGCATTTGATATGGCCTGTTGGACTTAAAATGGTGATCGGAATGCCGCGTTAAATCATATAAAATGGCGCGGCCCAATCTGTGGTCACTGTTCCATGAATGCCAGGGTTTTACGGTTTCAACATGCCCGGAAGCCGTTGTCTTTCTCAATAGACCGTAGTGCTCAATATAATTCACTGTTTCAAGCAGTAAAATTCCGACAATCCCCGCCATCAGCCCAAAAAATAATGCGGGGAACCTGCCATAATAAAACAATACAATTCCGTAAAAAAGATAAGCTAAACTGAACCACAGCATTCGATTGTAGACCGTCCAAAACCCTTTATTCTTTCTGGACAGCAAATCTGATTCAATGCCCCATGCTGAAATCCAAGATCCCCACATAGATCGAATCCAGAAGGCATATAGATGTTCATTCATCCGCGCAGTTGCTGGATCTTTCTCTGTACTAACATAGCGGTGATGGCCTAAATTGTGTTCAATGAAAAAATGCATATACACGTTCGGCCACAACAAGAGCAATGCTGCAGACTTTGACCAAATGCTAGACCGGTGCCCCAACTCATGGGCAACATTAATGCCATTAACACCTAAAACCAATCCTGTGCTTACAATACAGCCTAAGCTTTCCATCCAATTTCCCTCTAGGCTTAAAAATTGGTTCATGCCAACAAACAATACACCAAAAACAATGGGCAAATTCGAGTAGAGCAAAACATCAAAAACAAACGAATGTTCTAACTTCTCTGGTGCATTTGAGGTGGAACGAGGAAGAATTTGCTCTAAAATTGGTATTAAAACAAAGGCCAGGATGGGCCCAAGCCAATAACTTGCCAATGAATAACGCAAATCTAGAAAAACGAAAATGGGTAAAAAAAAGCCCGAAAAATAACGCAGCATTTCACGAATCATAATTGTCTATGGTATAAAACGTATGAGGTTCATATCATAAAATTACGACTTTTGCGTTCTGAATTCAAACCAGCCATTATCAAAACTACACATGGGAAGGAGACCTGTAAAAAAATTTAGAAGAGAGGACGATGAATTGAAAATCCAATGGCTTGCCATTATTGCACCAAAATTGTTTCAAGAGGGATTTCGGCAGTATTCAATGGATGAAATCATTCAATGGGGTGGGGGGTCTAAGGCCACATTTTATAAATATTTCAGTTCTCGCGAAATGTTGATTGATGAAATGTTGACCTTGAAGTTAACAGAAATAACGGCGTTTAAAGACATTTTATTTGAGTTCGGTCGGCCCTACGCTGAACGTTATTCTGCCGCAATGACTTTATTGGAGCAGGCATTAAACCCGCTGTCCTACAAATTCTTAGATGACGTTCAACATACCAACCCTGAGCAATTGACTCAAATCTTCCAGTTTATTGAATTTAGCTTGCAATGGCTTGAACAATTTTATGTAGAGGGAATGCGTGATCATGGTTTGAAGCAGGTGAATACGAAATTACTCCTGATGGTTGATGGCGCATTTCTAAACGCCTTAATCATGAACCCCACTAAGTTAAAAAAGACGGGATTCTGTGTTGGTGCGGCTGTTCGTCATTACTTTGATTTAAGAGCCCACAGCTTGAGGCAAATTGATAAAGTTGGCGAATTAAAATTCTCTTAATGGCCAAGGCTAGGGTGAAGGATTTGTCACCTATCTTCGTGATTGAAAATGAAAGGTGGAATCATGACTTTCCTGGCTTTAGCAATTGCCCTTTTCATAATTGGATTGGCTCTTAGTCGCCCTTATTGGAGACTGCTAAGAAAACGCGTTCTCAATCAATCTTCTGAGGTCGCAATTCATCAAGGAGATTGCACCTATTCCAGTCCTGGAGTTGCCTTGCCTGAAAATTTCCAAATGATGGGCATAGATGTTTCCCACCACCAAGGACTCATAGACTGGAAAAAGGTAGCCGCCGCCAAGATAAAATCTAAACCCTTGTCGTTTGTGTTTGTAAGAGCTACGTATGGACGATGGAAAAACGATAAGTATTTCACCTACAATTGGAAGGCAACAGCACAGGTGGGATTGCTACGGGGAGCCTATCATTATTTCTTACCTACCCAGTCGGCCGTTGCACAAGCGGAAAAATTTTTGAGCCGAGTCTGCGGGCCTGATGGGAAATATCAAGGAGATTTGCCTCCGGTCCTCGATGTAGAGGACCCACCAACAGGGATTTCCAGGGAAGAATTTCACAGTGAGATACAACAGTGGTTGGATTTGGTGGAAAACCGTACCGGTCACAGGCCCATTTTGTATTCGGGAGCTAATTTTTACCGGGTTAATTTATACCCTGTATTTAAGTCCTACCCATTGTGGGTAGCTCATTATCAAAAGAATCAGCCATCCATTCCGCACACTCAAAGTTGGGATGTTTGGCAGTTTACAGATAAAGCCAGAATTGATGGAATTTGTGTCGCTGTAGATTTAAATGTTTGTCCTCATATACCCTCGTTTTTCCCGCCGCAAGCCCTAAGGACGGTGCATGGGAATTAAGCGGCAGCTTTCTCTTTTATGGCTTAATCTCATTTAAGTACATTTGCGAAAGGTCTTCATTTACTTAATATTCGTTTTAAATGCAATTTTATCTGTTTGATTCTTCTTTGGCTGTAGCGCATTTATGGCCTTTCTCACTTTCTAGAAGTCCGGCCGATATCCCTGTTGGAATGTTGAGTTTGCGCGCAAAATGGGAGGCCATGTTCCCAGGAAAATTAGTGGGCGTGATTCCTACACCGACAGCAGCCTGGCACCCCCATCCGTTTCTGTACGACACAGTAAAGTACCCCGCATTGTGCATTTCTTCTCATTGTTTTCCTGATGCGGGTTTGCTGGAAGAAGCCAAGGGGTTATTGCCCGGTCAATCGTTATGGCAAGGAGAACATTTGTTGGCCTTTTCGGCTAGCAATCCACAACAAATGAAGGAGGAGGCACAGCAGGTAGATTCTGCGTTGGCCATACAATCAAAACATTCGGTTCGACTTCTAGACCGCATTTGGAAAATTCAGGAAAACATTGCTGAAGAATTCAAGCAGGATATTGCGTTGAAACCGCTTCCTTTTTCTCCGTTGCCAGAGGACTGGGGGAATCGAATCATAGGCCCCCCAGATCGCGTACATTTGGCTCCGGGCGCTAAAATTTTCGGTTCAATTCTGAATACCATTTCTGGAGATATTTATGTGGATACGGACGCTGAAATCATGGAGGGATGTATGGTTCGCGGACCTTTTTATTTGGGTCAGAACAGTGTCTTGAAAATGGGAACGCGGATTTATGGTCCTGTTGCTACAGGGAAGTTTGTCAAATTGGGTGGAGAAATTGGACAAAGTCAAATATTTGATTTCAGCAATAAGGGGCACGAGGGCTACCTGGGGAATTCTGTTATTGGGTCATGGTGTAATTTGGGCGCTGATACCAACAACGGCAATTTAAAAAACAATTATGCCGAGGTGAAGCTTTGGAACCAAGCATTAAAGACCTTTGAATCTACAGGCCTTCAGTTTTGCGGATTGTTTATGGGAGACCATTCAAAAACGGGGATTAATACCATGTTCAATACCGGAACAGTGGTTGGGTTTAGCTGCAATATTTTCGGATCTGGGTTTCCTAGGAACATGATTCCTTCGTTTCAATGGGGCGGGGCTTCTGGGCTTATTCCCTACAAGTTATCAGCAGCCAAAGAAACGGCTCGGGCTATGATGGGTAGAAGAAATATTCCATTTGATGAAGAACAGGCAGATTTGTTTCAGCATATTCTGGACTTGGAACAAGGGCAATGATTGCTCTTAATTGTTAAACCAACCGCGTTGCCTGTTCAGGCGTAAGGCTTGAAGCAAAGGGCTTTTTACGTTAATGGTAAAATTATAGCTCTGCCGGAAACCGAAAGGAATGACAGAAATGCGGAGTTCCCAACAATGCATATCTCTGAAAATATCGATGGAACTGGTTGAAATTTGACCATTGGCCAAATCGTAGTTCAAGTTCATGGCTAGTTTCCACTTCGGCGTCAAATTAATATCTCCCGCCAGTCCAATGGTATGCGTTACCGTAGACCGATCATAGGGCTTGTTGTACGAGATGTTGTAATTGACTTGCAAGCTGTATGGAACATTGAAGTCAATAAAATAATTGTAGAAATTGGGTGTGGAAAGCAGTTGTTCTTCATCTTCATTTTGAGCTTTGGCTTTGCGCTGTCCACGGTAAGTGAATCCAGCAGCTAGTGCAACTTGAGTAGTACGGAACAATTCTCCTTTTTCAATCATGAAGGCATCAATGCGTTGGGCTTGCCCATTGATGAAGGTGAATTGGTAGGGGTCAAAAGCGGCGTTTAAATTGATGTTCAACATTTTAAATAAAGTGGTGCGTGCACTCAAACTTAAATTAGAAAGATTTAAGGAATCTCGGGCTAAATCATAATTGATGCCCAGTCTTAACTGTTCAATCAAGGCTACACGACGGTCTTTAGAAATACTATCTCTGGCAGAAGGAGATAATTTCGCTTCAAGCCGGTTGTTGATTCCCAACGAAATCAGACCGCTTTGGCCAGCAGGACTGGCCCCGTACAGTCCAATTTGGCCTGGACTATATGAAGTCAGTTGTCCATTGTTTCCAAAGTATCCGGTTTTTACCTCAGACAAATCAGGTCTGTACGAAAAAGCAATGGCCGGGCTCATCGTGTGACGAATGCCCTTCAATCGGCCCAGAGGAAGAGTTAACGTGGAAAAAACATTGGTAGAGACATTAACGGAGATGTCCATCTGTCGGTTGGAATGAAAACCGCGTATGGTATCTGAAATGACCTGGCCAGTTCCATCCAAGTATCGATTTAAGGACCACAGGTGCCAGCGCTCATCGTAACGTACAGAGGGGGTAATAAAAATATATTGGCCTAATGTGAGGTTGGTGTTTAGATTTAATTCGTGTCGCATGCCCGAATTGATCCGATTTAATTCGTCCAACGGTTGTCTAAAAAGCAGCGAATCTAGGGTGTTTAATTGATTGGCAGATTGCAAGCGGTAAGTCAAGCCAATTTGTTCATACCATTTGGATTTTCCCAAGGCAATTTTTCGCTTAAAGGGAGTAATCCTAGAGACATTCAATACCAATTCAGGAAATGAAAACGAAACAGCACTGGTAGAAGTATTTTGGAAATGCCGGATGGAAGCCGCCAAGTTTACTGGGCTGTTTCGAAATCGCTTTGTGATGCTGATGTTCGAATTGAATTGGTTTTGGGTAATCGCATTGACGCTTCCTGCATTTAGCCGGTTAAATCCTGAAGTTTGAACATTTACATCCGCTTTAAAATTAAATGTGGGATGTGCTTTAGGGTCTTGGTTGTGCGACCAGTTGACGGAAAAGTCCCTGGATTGTTGAAAGTCAGAAGGAATCTCGGGGTCTCCGGTTTGAAATTGACTGAACTTTAAGGCCAGTCGCCCGGAGTGCTTATACTTTTGAATGTAGCGCAGTTCAGTGCGTGCACCAAAGCTGAGGCTAGAAAAAATATCACCCGTAATGGACAAATCCATATAATCATTGAGCCCGAAATAATAGCCGAAATTGCGAAGGAAAAAACCATAGGCTCCCTGTTCACCATACTCAGGGAGTAAAATGCCTGAGGATCTAAATTCCATGCTAGGAAAAAAGCCAAAAGGCAAGGCTAGTGGGGTGGGGACTTCACTGATTCTTAAAACAGCGGGGCCGGTTACTACCTTGTCGTCCGGAATTACTTTTGCCTTGGAAGTGGCGATGTCAAAATGGGGGTGCTCCTTATCCGAGCAGGTTGTAAATCGAGCGTTTTTAATGTATAGCACATCGTTGGCTTCTTTTTTCGCAACTTGACCATGCAGATAGGTGTCTCCGTCGTTGGTAATGGCCTCCTTAATGAGCCCTCGCTTCGTTTCAAAATTGTAATCCATTTCATAGGCATCAAATCCTTTTCCATTTTCAGTAAAAACGGGTTTGCCTTGAAGTTTCCCTAGCGAATCTGGAGTACCTTGTGCGTGTATTAACTTGTTGGACATAGATAAGGAAACGAAATTAGCCTTCAGGTCAATCTTATCGTACTTCAGCTCTACGCTGTCGTGAAGGGTAATGGTTTCTGAGGAAAGGTTTAGAACCAGACTGTCTGCTGCCAAATACACAACAGGGAATTCCAGCCCCGATTCTTTTTGTTGAATTTTTAAAGGTGCGATGCCGGTATCGGGGGGAGAACTAATTTGGGTCAAGCTATCCTTAGGCAGAATTCCGGAAAGGGTGTCGACAGGCTGCTCATTCGATACAACATGATACCCCTTCTGTCCAACATTAGGAAGGGGGGACGCCCTCCTACTTGAACAGGCCAATGAACTTGTTATTAAAACCGTTAATAAAATTAAGTAACGAACCTGCATTTCAGCACAAAGGAAGGGTAAATTTGCATGGTTTTTGTTTCATTTTTGCCATAAAGTAAAGCCAATGCACCTGCGAAAGACGGATAAATTTGGATTAATAAAGGATTTTTTCCTTGCTTTAACAATTTATTTGCTTGCTTTTACTGTTGAAGGACAGGGAGTTCGAACAGTGGTTATTGATGCCGGTCATGGAGGAAAGGATCCCGGTTGTCATGGGTCTTTCATTAAAGAGAAGGAAGTATGCTTAAAGGTTGCATTGGCCTTAGGAAAACAAATCAATGAGTATTATCCCGAGGTGAAGGTGGTGTATACCCGGCAACGGGATGAGTTTATAGAATTATACAGAAGAGCTCAAATTGCCAATGAAGCTCATGCGGATTTATTTATTTGCATCCATGTGAATTCAGCGGGTAGTGCCTCCGCACATGGAGCTGAAACCTATGTGCTTGGTTTGCATAGAACTGAAGACAATCTGCGGGTGGCAAAGCGAGAGAATGCTTCGGTGGGTTTTGAGACCGATGTTAAAAAGAATTATGAGGGATTTGACCCGAACAGCGATGAAGGAAACATTATTTTCTCCATGTTTCAGTCGGCGTATTTAAATCAAAGTCTGGAATTTGCCGGTTTGGTTCAACATCGCTTTGAACACCATGCCAAGCGCCACAATAGGGGTGTGCGCCAGGCGGGTTTTTTGGTTTTGGTTAAAACAGCCATGCCCTCAGTATTGATTGAAACCGGCTTTGCCACCCATCCTGGAGATGAGGCTTTTTTAGGTTCGGCAGAGGGTGTTCGGCTGATGTCTGAGTCGATCTTCCTGGCTTTTGCAGATTATAAAAAATCGAACGAAGGAAAGGCCTATTCAGGGTTAGAAAAACCTCATCCATTTTTGAATCATGGCACCCGCCCCTCGAAGGAACATTCCAAGCCGACAGTTGTGAATACTGCTGAACCAACGCAGGAATCCGAAAGGGCCTATTTTTCAGTTCAATTCCTGTCTTCAAAAACAAAATTCTCAGACTCCGATGCTCGTTTTTCATCTCTAGAACAGGTGCATAGTCTGCCCCGGCCTGACGGTTGGATTGCCTATTTGAGTGGACAATTCATGGAGGAAGCTCAGGCCAAGGCAAGGCTCAATGAATTGAAGTCAAAAGGGTATTCAGATGCTTTTTTGGTAGGGGTAATAGCTGGGGTTAAATCCAGCCTGGATGCCGTTAGGGCAACCCTAAAAAAAAAGAAGTAAGTTTGTACTGAAACACTGCGATGCATTTGAAAATTAGTAGAGAAATAAAAGTTGCCCTATTTGCCGCCGCCACGCTGGCCTTAACCATTTGGGGGTTCTATTTTTTAAAAGGACAGGATATTTTCAAGCCGGGGCGTACTTTGTATGTTGTGTTTCCTCATGCAGGTTACATTGAGCCCTCTACGCCAGTAGTGGTGAATGGATACAAAATTGGGATCGTTTCAGATACTAGGCTGATGGATGCCGTTCAAGGGACGGTTTTAGTTGAACTTCAAATTACCGAAGACGATTTGTTTCTGGATAAGCAAAGCGAAGCCATTATTTCATCCCCCGGCCTTATTGCGGCAAATGTTATTGACATAAAGCTTGGTACGTCAGGTCAGGAAGTGGTTGATGGAGATACCTTGAGGGCAGGTGTAAGTTTAGGTATTGAAGCTACCATGATGAACATTGTTGAACCCTTGCAGAAAAACATGAATTCGGTACTGATTGATTTGGATTCGGTGTTGGTGCCGATGAAGTCCTCTTTGCCGGCTACGGTAGATAATCTGAATCGTTTAATTACGGATGTAGATAATTTGGTGAAAACCAACACCGGTAAGGTTGCTAGTATTCTTGGAAATGCGGAGAAGATTATGGCCACCTTAGCTAGAAATGAACGTCAGCTGGATAGCATGATTGGCAATTTAAATCGGTTTTCAGATACCTTGGCCTCAGTTGAATTAGCAAAGACGGTGGCCACAACTCAGCAGGCCATGGCTGAGGTGAAAACGTTGCTGGAAGGAATCAATCAAGGTGAGGGTACCCTTGGGCAATTGGTTAAAAGCGATGCCATGCATCAAAGATTGGATTCCACGGCGATGAGTTTGCAGCAGTTGATGACTGAAATCAACGAGCACCCTGAGCGGTTTTTGCATTTTTCTCTGATTCATATCAACAAAAACAAGGATAAATCCATTAAATAATTGGAGTCTTCTGAATAAGGTTATGGTAGAGCAGGTCCTTTTTATTCTCATGCTGGCTGTAGGAGTCGGTTTTTTTGTGAGGAGTATTAGTAAAATTCGCCGCAATATATTTTTGGGTCGGCCACTTCAAATCAACGACAGAAAGCCTGAGCGCTGGAAAACAATGGCCAGGGTTGCCTTAGGCCAATCTAAGATGGTGTTGCGTCCAGTAGCCGGTTTTTTCCATATTCTAATCTATGTTGGATTTGTCTTAATCAATATTGAAGTGCTGGAAATTGTGTTGGACGGAATCACGGGATCTCATCGGATGTTCGCCCATTATTTGGGCGATTTTTATGCGGTAGCCATTGGTTTTTTTGAGGTTTTGGCGGTGTTGGTGATGCTGGCCTGTATTGTTTTTTTAGCACGCCGGCTTTCCGGCTCACCCGCTCGCTTATCTTCAACCCAATTAAAGGGCTGGGCCAATACAGATGCCCTTTTGATTTTAGGTATTGAACTGGTTTTGATGACCGCGCTTCTGGTGATGAATGCGGCAGAAGGCGCCATGCCGGGTGCAGAGGTTGCTCCTTTCTTGGTAAGTTCAAGGATAAGCCCTTTGTTTTCTGGATTAAACGCAGAAACACTTCATTGGATTGAGCGGCTGGCCTGGTGGTTCCACGCGGCAGGTATCCTTGGTTTTTTGAATTATTTGCCGTTCTCCAAGCATTTTCATATTGTTTTGGCTTTTCCCAACGTATGGTATAGTAACCTAGAGCCGAAAGGCAAATTCGCCAATCACCAAGCCGTTAAGCGCGAAGTGGAATTGATGATGAATCCTGAAGCTGAAGTTCAATCCGCTACTGCTGAGTCAGAACTGCCCATTAAATTTGGAGCAAAGGATGTACAAGATTTAAGTTGGAAACAACTGCTGGATGCGTATTCCTGCACGGAATGCGGGCGTTGCAGCAGCGAGTGCCCAGCACATCAAACGGGGAAACTGCTTTCTCCAAGAAAAATTATGATGGACACCCGAGATCGACTGGAAGAAGTGGGTAGGAACATTGATGCGCATGGTAAAGAGTATTCTGATGGAAAATCACTGTTGGGCGATTTCATTACCGAGGAAGAATTATGGGCCTGTACCACTTGCAATGCATGCACACAAGCTTGTCCGGTAAATATTGATCCCTTAAGCATTATTATGGATTTAAGGCGGGAATTGGTTCTAGAGCAAAGCAAGGCGCCGGGCGCCTTAACGGCAATGTTTAACAACGTGGAAAACAATGCAGCTCCTTGGCCATTTTCTCCCGCTGACCGTGGGAATTGGCGTCTAACTTCTCATTAAAATTAAGCACCGTGGAAACCCAATTAAACCCCATTCCCAGTTTAGCCGAAATGGCAGCCGAAGGCAAAGTGCCTGAGGTTGTTTTTTGGGTAGGCTGTGCCGGCAGTTTTGATGATCGTGCAAAGCGTGTAACGCAAAACATTGCCCGAATTCTACAACATGCTGGCATCCAATTCGCTATTTTAGGCGAGGAAGAAGCTTGTACCGGAGATCCAGCCAAGCGTGCGGGCAACGAATTTCTTTTTCAAATGATGGCCTTTCAAAACATTCAAGTGCTGAATGGTTATGGCGTTAAGAAATTGGTAACAGGATGCCCCCATTGTTTCAATACCATTAAAAATGAATACCCTGATTTGGGCGGACATTATGAAGTCATACACCATGCCAGTTTGATTCAGGAATTGTTGGATTCAGGAAAGTTAAGCGTTCGTGGTGGTGCATTTAAAGGTAAAAAAATCACCTTTCACGATTCCTGCTATTTGGGCAGAGCAAATGGGATATATGAGGCACCTAGGCAGGTGTTGGAGGCCCTGGATGCCGACTTGGCTGAAATGAAAAAGAGCAGAGCGCATGGATTGTGTTGTGGGGCTGGTGGAGCTCAAATGTTTAAGGAAGCTGAAAAGGGCAAGACCGAAGTAAATCATCTGCGGGCAGAACAAGCCTTGGAAACGGGAGCCGAAATTATTGCAGTGGGTTGCCCGTTTTGCCATACGATGATGAGCGATGGTGTTAAACACCACAATAAGGAAATGGAGGTTAAGGTCATGGATGTTGCTGAAGTCATCGGTCATGGATTACACTGATTTTTTGCCGGCTTCATGGCCTGAATCGACGAGATTATGGTTTTATACATCAGATCAGGACTTGCTTGCTGAAAGAGCAAGAAAAATTAAAGAGGCAGCCGCGGTATTTCTGCAAGGATGGGCTGCCCATGGAGCTCCAATTCAGGCTACAATTGAAATCCTACATCCCTGCATACTGGTTTTGGCTGTGTTTCCTGGAACTCAGCCTTCAGGTTGCGCTTTAGATAAAGCTTCTGGATTTATTGAGAAACTGGAGCAGGAGTTTAATCTGAATTTGCGTCAGCGAAATCGGATGGCCTGGATTGTGGCTGAAGGCGTATGGGTTTCCGAGCCGGCTCTTTTGCCCAAGGAAAAAGGACCTGTTCAGGGGGTTCTCAATTTATACGCCAATACAGTTGAAGAATTTAGGGCCAAGCCATTTTTAAGTGCTTCATTGCCTTGGATTCGGCGTGCATTGGCAACAGAGATGAACTTGGAATTCAAACTAGGTGTATAAATCTTTGGTTTATTCCACATATAGCTTTATCTTTGCACCGAAAAGTTTGTAATATGAAAGAGGGAATACACCCACAAGAGTATCGATTGGTTGTTTTTAAAGACGTTTCAAACGATTTTTCGTTTATCACGCGTTCTTGCGTTCCAACCAAGGAAACAGTAACCTGGGAAGATGGAAATGAATACCCCTTGTTTAAGGTTGAGATTTCGAATACTTCTCATCCTTTCTTCACGGGTAAAATGAAACTGATTGACACCGCAGGCCGGGTAGATAAGTTCAATACACGGTATAAGCAACACGTTTCTCGAGTTAAAAAGGGGAATGTGGAAGGCTAATAATTTTTAGAACCCAACCCAATATATTGAAAGGCAGCCCTATGGTTGCCTTTCTTTTTTATCTGTAGGTCAACGTGCCGAGGAGGTTTGCGGGAGGGATTGAACAAGGTTGCCCGCAAGGGTGCCGGCGGTAGGTGGCGCGCAACGAGGAGGCGACGTGAGGAGCCACCGCAGTACGCTGCCACCCCGCACGGCAACCGCGGACAACCTGAGAAAGCCCGTACCCCGCCCAAAAAAATAAATCGAAAAATTAATTTTTGTTTCCAATGAAGTCGGCAAGCAATTTCATTTTATAAAACAGGTTGGTGAAGTGCAATGCGATGTTGGTGTTTTCGATGTTTTTTAAGCTGCCGTAGTGCGTTTTCATGTCGCGCAGTTCGGTGATTTTTGATTCAATATTTTTGAACATCCAAGCAGAGGATTTTCCGATATACCGCTGGTTGCGTTGATCAAAAACATGGTGTTTTTCAATTCTTCCTTTTCTGACTTTTGAGAATGGATACTTGTCTTCTAATGCCTTTTCGAATGCCGTGGTTCGCAGCAAGTCCAACAGCGAATCGTAATTCATGTTTTTGGAAATCTGAGCGGTTTTGAAGGCCTTAATATTTCTCTTCAATTCCCTTATTAGCAAATCCTTGTGCGCTGAATTGTACTTGATGGATTTCTTTAAATCCAATAAAATTTCAGCAATCGGTAATGCGGCTAGCCAAGAAAAATCCATACGTTAAGTTTAAAGTGTTGACTCTAGAAGAGTGAATTTTGATTGATTTTGTCCAAACGAAATAAACCTTAGAATTAAAAAATTCTAAGCAGAAATGAAGTGGAAACGGAATGCGACAGCGCGTTTGTCGATGACAACAACAGCCATTTAAACATCAATCAAAAGAACCCAACGTGCGGTGACCATCCCTAGTCCCCTTGTTTCCGAGTCAAAAATAGAAAAATTAAAAGATATACCAAAAGTAAAGATCAGCTTCTCTTTTTTCTATTTACAAGGTAAACTCCAAAGAAAATAATGCCCATACCAATGAAAACAGAAGGGTTTAAATCCTCATGCAATATCCATCCCCACATTAAGGCAAACACGGGAATCAAATAGGTAACTGAAGCCGCGAACAAGACTGTAGTTTGTTTGATTAAATAATTGAATACCAAAACGGCAATACCTGTTCCTATGACGCCAAGCAGTGCGATATACAGCAGGGAGGCCTGCCTAGCGCTATCGGATTGCAGCGTGGTCAGGCTTCCATCTAGAGCTAGAGAAATGAGTGCCGGAAGGCCTACCACAAACAAGGCACCGCCTGAAATGACAACGGCAGGCTGTTGGTTTAGTTTAGATTTAATAATGTTGGTTGAAAATCCGTAGCAAATGCTACCCAGTAATGGCATCAATGCAAAATATAGGGTTGAGAGATCAGCATGAATTTTCTTTTGTGAAGCGATTAGGAAAATGGTTCCAGCCAGTCCAATTCCAATTCCAAGGGCCCCTTTCCAGCTCACCTTGAGCTTGAAGAAAGCAAGGCCTACCAACAGCGTAAATAATGGGGCGGTTGAATTGATTATTGCAGCTAAAGAGGAATCAATACGGGTAATGCCGGCAGCGAAAAGGACGGCCGGTATTCCACTTCCAACGAACCCCGCCGCAAGGAGCCAAAGCCATGCTGTTTTGTTAATTCCTGACCAATGCCGCAATAGAAAAGGGAGCAAGATAGCCGCTCCAAAAACCATGCGCCACCGTGCTACTTCAAAGGGACTAAATGCATCTAACCCCTTTTTCATAAGGATAAATGAACTTCCCCATGTCATTCCCAACACCAGCAAAATAAAAAACTGAAACGGTCTGTTCTTAAAATCCATAGTGTTGTTTAGGGGGCAAATGTACACCAGAGGTTTGAGGCAATCGAGCCTCTGTTAAAATAATTTACCCTTTTCCAATTGAAATGAATGTAGGGCGGTCACAATGTGTGTGTTGGCTAATTTCCCTTGGGGCTTGAATTCCAAGACTTTCCCAATTCATCCTGAATAATTTGCTTCCAAATCTGATATCCTTGAGCGTTCATGTGAAGGCCATCTTTTAGAAAAAGATTGGGGTTTGGTTCTCCATCGGGGCTAAGCATGGCTGTTTGAATGTTGATGAAATGCCAGCGGTTTCCGGGAAAGGATTCAATTCTAGCTTTAATTCTACGGTTGATGCAATTTTGTTTTTCTAAGTATTGTCTGCTAAGTAAGCTGGGTTTAATGGATAAAAACCAAATTTGGGCGTTGGGTAGATGCCGGTTAAGGCTATCGGCCATTTGTTCAAATTGGTTGATGATGTCGTCAATTTTGGAATAGTACAGAGATATATCGTTTTCTCCGCAATAGATTAGCAGACCTTTGGGAGCGTGGTTGTAGACCAATTCAGGAAGATACGTGATTAATTCGGGTAAGGTAGATCCTCCAAAACCTGTATTGCAGACAGGTAAATCAGGGAAATCCGATGCCAAGGTTTTCCAAATTCGAATGCTTGAGCTTCCTGTAAAAACAAGGGCATTGGAGGGGCATTTTCGTTCTTTTATAGCGTTAATTTGCTGAATAAATCGAGCGCCAACGGCATTGACCGAATCGACATATGAGCCTGAAATACTATCCGTCCAAAGGCATTGAGACTTAAGTAAAGGAGCAAAATGGAGCAGAACTGCCCATAAAAGAAAAGTCCGTTTAAGTGTTACCATTTAATTAGCCGTCGATTCCCTGCTCTTTTTCCGTTCTTTCCAATGGCTTGTAAGAAGTACACGCCAGATTTAAGCGATTGAACTTCAGTGATTTTTTGTGGACTTTTCTCCCTGGCTTCAATGGAATAGATTAATCGTCCTGTCAAATCCATGATTTGCCATTGGTCAACCTGTAAGCCAGGTTGCCAGCTGACCGTTAAACCAGATGAGAATGGGTTAGGATGGGCTTCAAATTCAAAAGATGGCTCTTGTGTTAGGCCCATGTCATTGACCGTAATGAGTTGCGATGTAGTGTCTGCGCACCCTTGATGAAAGGCGATTAAGGTGACCGTGTAAGTTCCTGCTTGGGTATACGTATGGGAAGGGCTTTGTTGTGTTGATCCATTTCCATCGCCAAAATCCCACAAATAGGAAGACGCGCCTTGCGAGGTTGAGCTGAAGTTCAATGTGCTCCCTTGTGCATTTTGAGTAAAACTAGCAACGATGGAATCTAGACTAACCACAATAGGGATTCTAGGAGAAATGCAAGGGGTTGCCTGGATTTCCCAATCGTAGCAATAATAGTAGAAATTATTGCCGGCTGATGACCCGGTAATGCTGAGTAAACCAGCTGAGGTGTAGGGATAAGAAACATTGGCATTGTTACGATATAGGGCCATATCGCTGCCTCCAAGTCGATACCCTGTTCCCGGTTGTAAATTGAAATTGAGGGCAATGCGGGATTGACCTGCTGGAATATTGATGAACCTTGAGTCAAGTACATTGCCTGCAGCATCCCAGAGCATAATGGTTCTGTTTCCACCCCCATTGGCATTTACCCAAACCGAATTTAAGCTGAGGGGCTGAAGTACATTAAAGATTAGATATTGAACAGAAGAGTTGTTGTGGTAACCTCCATTTGCCCCACTGTTTACAGAGCCAACATTTAGAAGTGCCTGATTTTCTACATGTTCGACCCAAAATGTATCTGTGCTGCTTATATAAACGGGTAAACTATCTCCAACCTGAATTGGGGTTGAGGCGGATTGAGCAAGGTACCACCGAATTTCATCGGCAGCGGTGGCGGTGAGTAGAGCAGAATCTGGGACACAGGTGGTTATATTTCCTCCGGTAAGTGGAACATCCGGGCGGTCAATAATGATGTAATTCGTTTTGACAATGGAGTCGGACCCGATAAAATTGGTGGCTACCAATTTAACCGAATATATTCCATCGGTTTGGTAATCGTGCGTTGGATTTTGAAGGGTAGAACTGCCTCCATCCCCAAAATCCCAGGCCCAAGTAACCGCTCCATTGCTGGTTTGGTCTGAAAAATGAATCAATCCATCGCAGGAAGTAACAGAAGTAGCTATAAAATCAGCACTGGGAGGAGTTGTAGGCATGGTACAAGACCAATTGCAAACAAAACCGGCTTCGGTGACATAGACATCGGAGGTCATTTTCAATGTAATGGCTCCGGTTGAACTGGTAATGGTACCCCCATTCGGAAGAGTGGAGCCAGAATATTGCCCAATTAAGGGTGCATTTACACTGCCTCCATCATAAATGTAGAGATAATCATAATTGGCCTCCAAATTAAAGGAGGTAAAGGAAAGGGTTACGGTTGCAGCTCCGGTTGGAGCGATGGTAATTTCAGAGGTCAGGTTGTCTGGATAATTGTTGGCTGGCCCTCCGGGATCAAAAAGAGTTCCGGCACATGAAAACTGAGTTTGATTTAATCCATTTGGATTCATGGTAATGGAGCAGGGTAGGGTGGTGTCAATGACCACATAAGCAGATTGAATCACAGTGTCCATACCGCATGCACCACCATCGGCAATCAAGCTGACATTAAATGTTCCGAGCGATTGGTAGGTGTGGGTAGGATTTACAGCAGTTGAGGTATTGCCGTCTCCAAAGTTCCAAATAAACGATCCCGCATTGGTGCTGGTATTATTGAAATTGACCATTGCCGGAGCTTGGCAAAAGGAGGCGGTTGGGGCGGTGAACCCTGCAATAACTGAACTATTAAATACGGGCCCTACACCAACAGCATGCCAAGCATTTGTAGTTGCAATCACCTCAGGCGTACAGGGGCCAAACAGATCAATGGCCGATTGAATGGCATAAAATCGCGCATCTTGGTGGTCGCTGTTGGGGCCAAGATAGACCGTTAAATTGCGGAAGGCAATTTTTGACGCATCCACTACCCCCAATCCGTTTACCGAGAAGGCATTGCCCAAATCATTCGTACCTGTACCGCCCACCGTTAGTAAATAAAACCAGTAGTTTTGGACTCCGGAATTGGTATGAACGCCGCCATTGTCTTGAGTGCCGTTGTAATAAAACGTGCCGCCATAGGTATCGGGGTCATTGTAGGCATTTGGGTTGCTCATGGAACGAATTCCATTGCCATTGGGTGTAGCATCTTCACCAATGGTCCATTCCAATACATTGTTGGCGTAGGCGGTAACAGCCATGCCAAAAATATCGCTGAACGATTCATTTAGAGCTCCAGATTCATTTTGGTAAATCAACCCTGCCGTATTGGTGGTTAAACCATGTGCCACTTCATGTGCACAGATGTCTAAGGCCGTTAGAGGGGTAAATACATTGCCATCTCCGTCTCCATACGTCATGCGTTGGCCATCCCAAAAAGCATTGTTGTAATTGTTGCTGTAATGGATGTAAGAACGAAGCATAAACCCATTTCCATCAATGCTGTTCCGATTGTGAATCAGCATAAAATAGTCGTAGGTCATTTCAGCTCCCCAATGGGCATCGCCTGCATACTGATCTAGGTTGGCATTGATATTGTTCCAGAGGTTATCTGAATCGGTAAAATCAACGGCCGAACCATAATTGGTTCCATTGTTTAAATCGAACGTTTGTATTCCATTGCCTCGGCCCGATTCCCTGAGTCGATAGGAGCCGTTGTTGTAATCTGAAACAATAGGCCGCGTACCGGAATAAACGGTATTGGCTGTGCCATTGGAATCGGCAGTATGGATTTTATTTGTTTTCCAGAGAACTTGACCTGTTTGGGCATCTACAAAAACATCCTGACGACTTAGAGGTTGAACCGCATAGACATCCAACTTGTAGGCGAGTTTGAAATCTGAACTGTTGAAATTTGGATTGGCTGGAGCATACACCAATTCGGGCTGTGGATAATAGGTAGCCCCTTGTTGATTTAATTCCCATTTTAGCCGAGCTTCTTCTTCTGGAATTTCCCATTTGTATGCCGAGGCTTGAATGGATTGAGTGGCTGCCTGAATGGCCTGGAACGATGAAATGCTTGGAGTTGAGGCATCAGAAAATTGCGAATACCATTGGCCATTTCCCGAAAGGATAAATCCATTTTTAACATGCAATCGATAGAAGGCGAACTCAACGGGCACATTGTTGATTCGTTGTTGGTACGTGATGTGCTCAACTCCCAATTCGTCTTTTTCGTGTTTGACTTCCTTCCAAGAGGCATTTTCACCAATGATGAGCAACTTATTGAGCAATTTTCCGGCCTCAGAGAATGGGCGTTCATGACCGGATCGAAATTTGAAGAAATCAGGAGTAGGATTTGGGCCTTTAAACCGAACCAGTTCGGCTCCGGTTAGGTATTGATCGGCTTTGGAACCTTCAAGAATGGTTTGGGCTTGAGGGCTTAACCACAGAACAGCAAAAAGGAATGGAAGTGCAATTCGAATGAGTGACATACCTAGATGTATTGAGATGTTTTTATGCCTTATACGGCTTAAATGTACAAAAAAACAAAACGGGAAAACAGAGTTGGACAGATAAATCGAGCCTGTTTTGGAGACAGCTCAGATCCTAAAAAACATCTTATTCTTCGGTAATATAACCGTCTTTCACAGTTAAGGTTCGGGCGGGGAAGGAGGATAGAAAGTTCAGTTCGTGGGTGGCCATCAATATTGAAGTTCCTGCTTCACTGATGCTGCGAAGTAGTTTAAGAATTTCAGTCGATGTTTCAGGGTCTAGGTTCCCTGTAGGTTCATCGGCTAAAATCAAAGCGGGCTCATTGAGTAGGGCTCTGGCAATGACAACGCGCTGTTGTTCGCCCCCCGATAGCTCCCAGGGAAACTTGAACCCCTTGGTTTTCAGGCCAACCCAGTCAAGAACTTCAGCAATTCGGTAATCCATCTTGGCTTTACTTTTCCATCCGGTAGCCTTAAGAACAAATCTGAGATTTTCATCAATGCTGCGATCAGAAAGCAACTGAAAATCTTGAAAAACGATTCCGATTTTACGGCGAAGCAAGGGCAACTCTTTTGATTTTAACCGATGTAAATCAAAGCCGACAACAGAGGCGTCGCCGTCAGCTATGGCCACATCTCCATACAGCATTTTTAAGAGGCTGGATTTGCCACTCCCTGTTTTCCCTATGATATAAACGAATTCTGAGGGGAGGATGGAAAAGCTTACGTCCCTAAGCACAAGCATTTTGCCTTGATGGATACTTACTTTAGAGGCTTGAACGATAGGGATATTGCTTTCCATAGTTCAAATATAAACTGCTAACCTTGGTCAAAAATCAAGTCCTTTATCATTTTATTAAAAGATGTTCGTTAATAAAAGAAGCAGAGGTTTTGATAACCGCGGGTTGAGCTTCTTTAGATTTGTCATAGAAATTCGGTAACATGCAACAAATTCGCCTGTTTTTTGGCTTAATTTTTTTCTTCTTCTTTTGTTTTATTGGGGGGCTTGATGCGCAAAAAAGTGTAGGTCAGTTGGACCCGGACGCTTTATATAAGGAGGGCTATTCGCTTTTTCAAAAAAGACAATTTCAGGCCTCTAAAACTAAATTGCAGGAATATCTGAACCAATCTGATTCTCCGGTTTATGCTGCCGATGCCGAATATTATATCGCGGCGGCATCCACCGAATTGTTTCAACGGGAGGCCTTGCACCAATTGAGTTCGTTTATCGATGATTTTCCTGAAAATCCCAAAACCAGCATGGCTTGGTTTCAGCGCGGGAATGTCATGTTCCGCGATCGGAAATTCCAAGAGGCAGAACAGAATTTTTTGAAGGCAGACCCCTATGTCTTGACCAAGTTGCAATGGTCGGAATTTCACTTTAAACTGGGCTATGCTCAGTTTATGAATGGCAAGAATGAATCGGCTCTGGTTTCCTTTGCTAAAACAAAAGACATCGAATCACCTTACCGAGGGCCTGCTTATTATTATGCCGGGCACATCCATTATGCATCACAACAATGGGAAAGCGCCTTGGGTATGTTTGAGCAAATTCAAGACCAAAAGGCCTTTTCTAAGGTGGTTCCATTGTACATCGCACAAATATATTACCGCCAACAACGGTATGAAGAGTTGATTGGGTATGTAAAGCCCTTGGCAGATACCCTTAAAGGGGCAACAGCCTTGGCGGTCTTTCGTATGATGGCCGAATCGGAATTTAAAATGGGGCATTATGCCGCAGCTCTGAAGTATTATACCCTTCTCACTGAAAAAGGGGGAGTGCTAGACCGGGAGGGAAATTACAATGTCGGGATAGCTTATTTTGAAGAAAAGGAGTACAAAACGGCCGCTGCTTTTTTTTCTAAATCGGCAGACCAGGAAGATTCTTTGGCGCAAACTGCATTTTATTTTATGAGCGAATGCTATTTGCAAATGGGCCAAAAAAAATTGGCTTTGGATGCATTAAGATTGGCGTATGCCTTGAAGAAGCATCCTCAAATTACCCGTGAAGCCTTGTTTCAATTCGCTAAATTGTCCTATGAATTAGGGTATAACCCCTACAATGAGGCAGTTGAGGCATTAGAGG
>JAQCBQ010000202.1 GCA_027621385.1 Bacteroidota bacterium
AGCGGGCTGTGGTGGCTTCGTTCCTCAGCCTCCTCGCCCAGCAAACGCTTGGCCCGCTACAAGGCGTCCTTTCCACTGCAATCCGGGGCCCATGCCCCTCACTCTAAAATGCTGTAATTTGTTACGCCCCCCAAAGGCTTCCTCGGCTTCCGGAACACCTCGAGCCCGTTACCTCATGCCACACATTCACCTCGCCCAATGCCCTCAGCAATCCCAGAAATCCAAAAATCAGAGCCTCTTTGGCCTCCACCAACTGCGCAGATGGAATGGCCAATGTGCAGGTGGTCTTTTCTTGAATGGATTGAACCAAGGCGGTATTGTAGGAGCCCCCACCGCTCAGTAAGCAGGATTTTATTCCGTTTAGATTAAGGTGCCTGGATATGTTGCCTGCCATCCATTCTCTACTCGTGGCCAAGGTATCCGGTATCGAAAGTGAATGCCGCAGCAAGACAGGAAATACCTCTGCTTCCAAATCCTCTCGACCAAAACTTCGGGGAAATGCGCGCTGCATCATCGGCAAGGCATTCAATTCCTTTAACACGCTTGAATCTACATTACCGGTCAAGCTGAGTTGCCCTTCCGAGTCAAAGTCGATGTTCAGCGGTTTAAGAATCTCTGAAAATACCAAATTAATGGGCACAAGATCGCCAGCCAGACGTTGACCATGTTGTGTTTCCCAGCTGATGTTTGAAAATCCTCCCAAGTTTAAACAGGCCGCATATGCTCCAAACAAAAGGGCGTCTCCTACCGGTACCAATGGCGCTCCCTGTCCACCATCTGCCACATCTTCAGACCTAAAATCATTGACCACAGGAATCCCAGTCGTGGTATGCAAGACGCCTCCATGTCCAATTTGCAACGTAAACCCACGCGCCGGCTGATGAAAAATGGTGTGGCCATGACTTGCAATTAAATCAACAGGTTTATCCGATAAAAAAGCCACCGACTGCTCTCCCAACCAGCGCCCATATAAGCGGTCAAGGTGACTCAAATCTTCAGCTTCCAAGGAATGAGCTGTGGCCAATTTCTGTTTCCATGTTTCGGTGTAGGGAATGGTCTGGAAATCGAAAATTTGAAATTTCCAAACCTGATCTGAGAATAGAAACTCAGCCAGGCACAAGTCCAATCCATCCAAAGAGGTGCCAGACATCAAGCCAAGCACCCTATAGGGCTTCGTTTTATCCTTGAAGTACACTGCGACCAATCACGATGCGCTGAACTTCACTGGTCCCTTCATAAATCTGAGTGATTTTTGCATCCCGCATCAATCGCTCTACATGATATTCCTTCACATAGCCATAGCCTCCATGAATTTGAACGGCTTCAGTTGCTGCCCACATGGCGGTTTCGCTGGCAAATAATTTGGCCATGGAGCTGGCTTGGTCGTAATTCATGCCCTGATCTTTCATCCAGGCTGCTTTGTACACCAACATTCGGGCGGCCTCAATTCGGGTAGCCATGTCGGCCAATTTAAAAGCAATGGCCTGATGGTTGGCAATGGGCTTTCCAAAGGCTTGACGTTGTTTGGCATATTCCTTGGAAAACTCATAGGCTCCGGCGGCAATACCCAAGGCCTGGGCTGCAATACCAATCCTACCTCCACTCAATGTTTTCATGGCAAATTTAAATCCAAAGCCATCCTCTCCAATCCGATTTTCTTTGGGCACCTTCACATCTGTAAACTGCAGGGTACAGGTATCGCTACCACGAATTCCCATTTTATTTTCTTTTGCCCCCTTTTCAAATCCGGGCATTCCACTTTCAACAATTAGGCAGTTGATTCCTTTGTGCCCTTTTTCTACATCGGTTTGAGCCATTACTAGATAATACGTGGCATTGATGCCATTAGTTATCCAGTTTTTGGTGCCATTCAACAAATAGTAATCTCCCATATCTACGGCGGTTGTCCGTTGCGATGTGGCATCTGAACCGGCTTCCGGCTCGGAAAGGCAAAAGGCCCCAATGCATTCTCCAGAGGCCAGAGGAGTTAAGTATTTTTCTTTTTGATAATCACTTCCATAGGAGTCCAATCCATAGCAAACCAGGGAGTTGTTGACCGATACCACAACCGATGCAGAAGCATCGATTTTAGATAGTTCTTCCATCACGAGCACATAGGACAAGGTGTCCATACCGGCACCGCCCCATTTTTCTGAAACCATCATGCCCATAAATCCCAATTCGCCTAGTTTTTTAATCTGAGCACGTGGAAATTCCTGCTTATCGTCCCGTTCAATGACTCCGGGAAGCAATTCTTCGCGTGCAAAATCACGGGCAGCTTGCCGGATCATTTCATGTTCTTCGGTCAATTGAAAATGCATGATGCTGGTTTTATTTGGTTGTTGCAAAGATAACCTTCCCAATGGAAATTTTGTTTCCGGGCGGGTTGATTTATGGCCTGTTGTTTTTTGCTGTTCTGAATCCAACATGTCCATACGGTAAATTGGGATCGATGCACAGCGGCGATTCGGTCAAATAGCCTCGGCACCAAGCGGGTGAACACAAATAAGAACCGCCTGCAGCCAGGTAACCGTTTTGGCAAGAATCTTCCACTATTTCCCAGGCATTTCCAATCAGGTCAAATGTCCCTGCAATGGATTTGTATTGAGCTACTGGAGCAAGCCGCATGGGGTATCCGTCTTCCCCTACATCGCGCCAGGGAAAAAGTCCCTGCCACGTATTTCCATGTGGCCGGCTTTGTTCGGCGGCTGTCCGTTCATGCATCATGGCCAGCTTAAATTCGTTTAGGGTGGGCAATCGCTCTCCTTTCCATTTTAAATAGGCCAGGATGTCGTTGCGGCACAAATGGACTACCGGAAGGTTTTCCCAATCTAGGGGCTGAACCCCATCGGCTTCCGGTTGCTTCCACGATAAACCGGGTACAAAACAAATGCCTCCGCTATCGGCCACAAACCGAAAGCTGCCCGGAGGGAGGTCTGTTAACCCTATCTCTGCGCAGGTTTTATGTCCTGTTGCAAGCACAAATTCCTGAAATTCAGCATTGCGAACCTCGGTGGTTTTCAGTTGAAATGCAGCGGTATTTTCGGTGGCATCAAAAGCAATAAAGGTGGCGTCTTCGTTTTGGCACCCAATCGTTAGCCAGAATCCCAGCAGAACGATGTTAAACCCTGAAGAAATAGGTCTTTCCATTGTATTCGATGCCATGATCCATAATCCCGGGCCACAAGGTAGCAGGTAAGGTTTGCATCCAGTTGTTCAGATTGCGCATCATTTCATCGGCCCGTTCTGCCTGCTTTTCAATTAGGTTGTGGGATTCTGAGGGGTCTTCCCAAAGGTCAAACAATTCAACGGTGTGAGATAGGTCGTTTATTATCAGTTTGTATCTACCAGAACGTAGGGCTCGATTGGGCCCTGATTTCCACCGCAATTCCGGATGGGGTGCGGCAACAGAATCAAGAAAGGGCAGCAGGTTTACTCCATCAAATGTTCGGTCGGCCGGTAGGGGAATGCCGGCAACTGCCATAGAGGTCACCATGACATCGGTAAGGGAACTTGGGTGAGGAAAGGTGCTGGGCTGTATTTTGCCTTTCCACTGCAGCAAGAAGGGGACGTTAACTCCTCCTTCATAATGGGTGAGTTTGCCGCCGCGGTAGGGCGCATTATCGCCAGCTAGTGCATACAGCGCGGCCCCGTTATCGCTGGCAAACCAAATTAGGGTGTTTTCCAAAAGGCCTTCTTGTTCTAAGGTGGAGGTGATTTGCCCTACCGCTTCATCCAAGGCAAGAATCATGGCTTTGTACACCCGCCGAACATGGTTGGGTTCGTTTTTAATTTTGTTGTAATGCGCTTCGGGAGCTTGAAATGGGGTATGAGGTGCGTTGAAGGGCAGATACAAAAAGAAGGGTTTGGCTGAATTCTTTTTTATAAATCGGCAAGCCCGGTCGGCAATAGCAAAGGTTAAATAGTTTTTTTCTTCAACCGGTTTTCCATTGTGCAGCAAAGCGCAGGTTCCTGTCCGACCTTTTTTCCAAATGTGCGCATCTGAAAATTCTCCGGTGGGGGCATTAACAATTCCGGGCGCATTTGAATCGGCAAAGAGGGAAAAGGCCTCGTAAAATCCGAAGAACTCTTGAAATCCGCGTTCATTG
>JAQCBQ010000203.1 GCA_027621385.1 Bacteroidota bacterium
CTCTCTGCGAAGGTTGTGGTAAAAACGGGACATTCAAGTCTAAACCCCGCGTCCCCTGGGATTACCAACTGCCGCTGGCCCCGCCTCCACCAAAACTCCCGCCGCCAAATCCTCCGAATCCTCCTCCGCCGGAAAAGCCCCCACCGGAAAAGCCCCCGCCGCCCAATGTGCCGCCCCAAAATATAGGCCCGGCATTGGCAGAACGGCCACCAGCCCCGCCGCCGCCGCCTTTGTTTCCAAAAATGGCGGCCAACACAAATATGCCTACTATTCCCAATAGAAACAGCCCAATAAGCCAAAGCGGGACTTCTTCTTCTCCTGCAATAAGGTCTATTTTTTCTCCGGAGGCCGCTAACATTAGCAGGGTAATGGCATCGTGTATTCCTTCCGAATATTGCTCTTGTTGAAATCTCGGTTTAAGCGTACGCTCAATAATCCGCTTTGACAAGGCATCTGTAATGACGCCTTCCAGTCCGTATCCTACATGAATCCGTAGCGCTCGGTCTTGCAGGGCGATGTACAGCAAAACCCCATTGTTGTGTTCTTGGCTGCCAATTCCCCATGCTTCGGCTAAGCGTTGACTGTAATCAAATACATCATCTCCTTCCAGCGATTGCTCTACCACCACGGCCAATTGATGTCCTGTAGAATCGGTGAATGCTTGAATTTGGGCTTCCAGTTGAGCCAATTCATCGGCAGGTATAATTCCCACATAATCGTTGACCCAACGTTGGGGTTTGGGTGGGACTTCTTTGGTCAATCCCAGCATGGGAATTAGAACGAGTAAGCTGAACCACAGAAGCCGCAATCCGAATTTATTCTCCAAAAGATAAGTCATCGCTAATTTCATTCGGATTGTTGGTCGATTTAGGAAAAAAGGCCATTAATTTCTGACCTACATCATGCACTACACGCACCAAGCCTCCCGCAGGATCTCCCGCTTTAAAATGACCAATTAAGGTGTCTTTTTCTTGCTGCCAGAACGAATCGCCTACGCGCTGATGGATTCCCGAATCGCCCAGAATGGCCAGCTGATGGTCTTCGTAGGCAATATAGATTAACACCGCGCTTCGCTGTTCCGTATTTTGAAGATTCAGCTGTAAAAACAATTCTTTCGCTCTGGCCAAGGGCATAACATTGGAGCAGGTGGGTTCCAAATGTATTTTAATCTCGCCGTCGGTATGCCGCTCCGCCTGTTGAATGGCCTCAATGACTCGTTGTTGATCGGTTTCAGAAAGAAAGCTGGCCGACATGCTTACTCGAAGCTTACTTCAGGCGCTTTTTCTGCCCCGGCTTCCGCCTCGAAATAGCCTTTCTTTTCAAAACCAAACCAACCAGAATAGATGACCTGAGGAAATTTCCGGATGTAGGCATTGTAGTCTTGAACCACCGTATTGAACTTTTGCCGCTCAACACTGATGCGGTTTTCCGTTCCCTCCAATTGGGCCTGCAATTCTAAAAAGTTCTGTGTGGCCTTCAGCTGAGGGTATTGCTCGGCCACCATCAACAACTTCCCCAGGGCTTGAGTCAGTTGGCCCTGCGAGGCCTGAAAAGCTTTAATTTGTTCCGGACTAAGGTTGGAAGCATCGACCTTCATTTGGGTGGCAGAAGCTCTGGCTTCCACCACTTCTTTCAGGGTTTGTTTTTCAAAATCAGCTACTCCTTTTACGGTATTCACCAAATTGGGAATCAGATCGGCACGACGTTGATAGACGTTTTCAACCTGAGCCCAGGCGGCCGTAGTGGCTTCTTCTTTAGCAACCATGGCATTGTAGCCGCAACTGCTTAAAAATGGGATGAGCAGAATAAAAAATACGAAATGTAAGCTGCGTGTTTTCATGGGATTGATGTTCTTTCAAAGATACATACTTCGCAGTCCAATTCAACAAAGTCCTTTGATTTTGGGCATTTTTAACAGGTTTCGGCTTGAATGGCCATTTTCAGCACAAAGCCCCCCTTCCTAAACCCCAACAAAGCCGGACACCCCCCAAGCCCCCCAACACCCGCAACACAAATTTCAACCCACAATAAAAGCCAGGAGTAGGCCGCGGCAGGGATTGAACAGGGTAGCACGCAGGGGGGCGGAGCCTGGCCCGCGCGGCGCGGAGGCGACTTTAGGAGCCCCCGCAAGCCCGCTGGGCCAGCCTCCCGCCCCACGCGGACTACCCGTGAAAGCCCGTCAGCCGCCCAAATCACCCCATTCCCACACTGCTTGAACCGCGAAAATCTGCTCAGCTCTGCCATTAAATCTATACCTTTGTGCAAAATTATCCTCATGAATTCCTTTCAGGTTGTTGTTATTGGATCGGGGCCTGGCGGCTACGTTGCGGCAATCCGTTGCGCCCAATTGGGGCTCAAAACTGCGCTGATTGAAAAATATTCCACCTTAGGCGGAACCTGCCTGAATGTGGGGTGCATCCCATCTAAAGCGCTGCTAGACAGCTCGGAACATTATTACAATGCCAGCCATACCTTTGCCGAGCACGGAATTGAACTGTCGAACTTGTCGGTGAATTTCGGACAAATGATCGCCCGGAAAAATGAGGTGGTGAGCCAAACTTGTGCCGGTGTAGCGGGTCTGATGAAAAAAAATGGAGTCACCGTATTTCATGGCATGGGTTCTTTCAAATCCAAAGGCATCATTCAGGTGCAGGGCAGCGATGGCAGCACCGAATTGAGCTATGAAAAAGCCATCATTGCGACGGGTTCTAAGCCGTCCGGCCTTCCCGGCATTGTGCCCGACAAAAAACGCATCATCACTTCGACCGAGGCCTTGAATCTGAAAGAAATTCCCTCGCATTTGCTGGTCATTGGCGGCGGAGTCATTGGATTGGAAATGGGTTCGGTGTATGCGCGACTGGGCTCAAAGCTCAGCATTGTAGAGTTCGCCGACCGACTCATTCCCGGTTTTGACAGTGCCATGAGCAAAGATTTGGCTCGGGTAATGAAAAAACTGGGGGCCGACATTTACACTGAAACTCGGGTAACTTCCGTAAAAAATAAGGGCAAACAAGTGGTGGTGACGGCGGAAAACAAAAAGGGTGAAACCTTCGAGTGGAATGTGCCGTACTGCTTGGTTTCCGTGGGCCGCAAGCCGTACACCGAGGGATTGAATTTGAGCGCCTTGGGGCTCGCCACCGATGAGCGGGGGCGGATTCCGGTGAATGACCACTTGCAAACGGCAGATGCTTCCGTATATGCCATTGGAGACGTGGTTCGGGGTGCGATGCTGGCGCACAAGGCCGAAGAAGAGGGCATGTTGGTGGCTGAAATCATTGCTGGGCAGCAGCCGCACATCAATTATTTGCTCATTCCGAACGTCGTGTACACTTGGCCTGAAGTGGCTTCGGTGGGGCATACGGAAGAGGAGTTGAAGTCGGCAGGTCGGGCGTACAAAGTGGGCAGTTTCCCCTTCCGAGCCAGTGGTCGGGCGCGCGCAAGCATGGATTTAGACGGTCAGGTTAAAGTACTGGCTGACAAGGAGAATGACGAAATTTTGGGGGTTCATATCATTGGTCCTCGGGCGGCCGACATGATTGCTGAGGCCGTAGTGGCCATGGAATATCGGGCTACGGCCGAGGACATTGCACGGATGAGCCATGCGCACCCCACCTATACCGAGTCGTTCCGCGAGGCTTGCTTGGCGGCCACAGAGAATCGGGCGATTCACATTTAAATTAAACAATTAGGGGGTATTTAGTGGGGCGGCGGACGGGCTTTCAGGGCTAATCCGCGGTTGCCGGCGGCTGTCCCAGCGGGCTTGCGGTGGCTCCCAAGGTCGCCTCCGCGCCACGCGGGCCATGCGCCGCCACCCTTGCGGGTTAGCCACTTCAATCCCTGCCGCGGGGGTGGTCATAAGTACACTGTGCTCGGTTTATAATCCAGCCGGTGAGATTTCTTGATTTTAGGCGGTTTTTAAACCTGGCTGACAGCAGTTGTAATACCCAATTTAACGGGCTGGGGGTTTGGATTTGGGTTTAAATCAGGTATAATTTTAGCTAAACCTCATGAATCTCTGAGGAACCTCAGTCCGCTCCAGTACAAACAAAAACAATAGCAGTCATT
>JAQCBQ010000204.1 GCA_027621385.1 Bacteroidota bacterium
TTGTCTTTTTAATTTTCAAATCTCGAATCCAAAACCAGTACATTCCTGTGGAATCTTGGAATTCAAAGAGCCCCTTTCTTTTAAGGCGTTCTGCGAAAATATCGAATCCCTCCGGCAATAATTTATCTACATCCGCAATGGCCATCCAAGAGGTATCGTTCAAAAAAAAAGATTTTGCCTTGACGCCTAAAAACGATTCCAGCGAAGGCGATTTTCTAGAATCTTCGTCCACAAAAAGGGCCTTGATTTTAGTTGGAACTTTAGCTTTTTCAGGAAATACAGCCAAGCGGAACTTTAAAATGTCCGACTTCAACAAAAAATGCTTTTCATTTTGACGGTAATACGCGTGTACCTGCTCCATCGAGATGCTGGTGTCCATGCTCTCTTTCACCACTTGTTGTTCGTAAGAATATACAAACAGCGATTTCCTGTAGGCCTCTAATTGCTTATCAAACGTGCTTGAATTTCCCGCCAATTCTTTTTGAGCCCTTTGATACAAAACCTGTTCTTGAATCCACTTAGCAGCGTAAGCCTGCAGTAGGGATAAACTATCTTGTAGATTGGCTCCAAAGTTAATTCCCTTAAGGTCTTCCATGGTCAATTCCTCCTGGCCTACCCTAGCAACAACAGAATCGTCTGCTGTTGGTCTAGAAGAACCCGAACATCCCAAAAACCCGGCGATTAGAAGGATATGCAACGTCCACGCAGGGTGAATCATTGGTCGATCAACTGGTAGAGGGTATTCGCATCGATACTTACCGGATACTTGCTTTTTAATTCTTCAACCCATTGGGTTTCTAGGTATCCGGAGTAGTCTGAAATGATTTGCCCTCTGGCCTCCTCTAATTTTTTAGGTGCCGGTGCCAATACATTGGTTACCACGGCAAAGCGGATTTTTTGTTGAGTTCGATCGGTTGGACCTACCGATACAATCTGATTTGCCAAATCAACTACAGCATGCATACCTTTGGCAAACACACCCTGCTGAACCAATACATTGTCGGCCGACTTTTTATTCAATTTTCGAGTAAAGTCATGCACCGTTATCTTTCCCGAAACCAGTTTTGCTGCTAATTTTCGAGCCTCTTGCTCAACTGCCTCTGTTTTGCAATCCACTACAATCGCCTCAGTTCGAACATCCCACATGTATTTTTCTTTGTTCTTTTCATGGAAGGAAATCAAACCGGCAGTATCGCGTACAGAACGTTTCCACACCTTTTCATCCATTAAACTAAAGAGCAATATTCCTTCCCTATACTCATTCATTAAATACTTGAATTTAATGTTCTCAGCAGGAAGCCTGGTTTCTTTGTACGAGAGCAACACAGATTCGATGAAGGGCTTAATAATTTGCTGTTCAAATGCACAGACGTCTTTTTGTTGAATTTGTTTGCGCTCTGCTGTCGCATAATCCAACACTGTTTGTACCTTAAGTTGAGTAGAACCAAATCCAGCCAATACAACCTCAACATGGTTGCCCAACGACTCTACCGTAAAGTCACCCTGGGCATTTGCCAAGAAGGAGAAATCCGTTTTAAACCAACGAAATCCGTATTCATTTTTAAGTTGTTCTACAAAGGCTTCAGAGGGTTGTTTCCAGCGTGAGGACTTGGATAGAATTTTTTTCAAGTCCGATTCAAACTCAGAGAAAGGAGGAATGTTGGGCAATTTCTCAAGTCGTAAGATATGATAGCCCTGAGGCGTTTCTACCAAATTCGAAATTTCGCCTGGGCTTTTTAAAGCAAAAGCGGCATCCTCAAAGACCGGCAAATATTCATTTATTCCGAAAGGTTCTAAAATACCTCCCCGACTAGAATTCTGGTAATTTTCAGAAAAATTGCGCACCAATGATTCCCATACTTCTTCGGCTTTTGCTCTCCGCAAGGCGTCTTCCGCTTTTGCCTTTGCTTTGGCATTCAATTCAGCATCTTCACTGCCAGAAATATAAATATGAGAAATCTGAATCCGGCCGCGTGCGGGGCGCTCTTCTTCCACCAAAATTAAATGGTAGCCCATGGAAGACCGTACTGGCTTAGACACCTTTCCCACCGGTGTTGTAAAAACAGCACTTTCAAAATCCCATGAGATGGAAGGCGAGCCAGTAATCCAGCCAATTCGGCCACCGTTCAGGCGCCCAACGCTATCCTGACTGAATTGCTTTACCGCATCTTGAAATTTAAGACTCCCCTTATTTATTTTCGTTGCGATTTTATTCAGTTGATTTACAGCGTTAAGGGTGTCTTTGCCTGTTGCACATTTAGGAAGCCGAATTAAAATTTGGCTGATTTTTCTGTCCTTTAACATCCGTTGATATGAGGTGCGAACCAGGGCGTTCTCAACCGAAGTATCTCGTAAAAAGGGCTGAGCCAACTGCTTAACATAGGCATTCAATTCCCGATTAAATGCGGCTGAAGTATCCATACCAAGTTGTTTTGCCTCATATACTTTCAGCTTAAATACCTGAAACAATTCCATGTACTCATCCAGTTCGGCCTTACTGACTTTCTTATCTTGATTGTTTTTCCTGAAGATGGCATTGAACTCCTCTAAGGTGACACGTTCTGAACCAACAGTCATTACGACAGGACTTTGAGATTGTGCTGATTGAATGCCACACAGCAATAATCCTAAAAGAATTAACCAGGACGTTTTCATTGTATGTAAATTTTAAAGGCTCACGAAGGTACAAAAAGCAAAGGCATGAACCAACCTACATTCTGTTCTAGGCTAAAATCAACATTTTTTAAATATTAGGGTTCAGAAGCCTTGCAATTGCACACTCACCTTAACGTCCTCTCCAGGCTTCCCGGCTGTAGTTTGGAGCTTCACGAGTAATAGCGATATCATGGGGATGCGATTCGATGACTCCAGCTTGGGTTATTCGAATAAATTTTGCCTGTTTTAATTCATGCACTGAGGCGGCCCCGGCATAACCCATCCCCGCGCGCAGTCCTCCTAGCAGCTGAAAAACTATTTCAGCGATACTGCCTTTGTAAGGAACTCTCCCCACAATACCCTCCGGTACTAGCTTACCTGGGTCAGATTCCTCCGACTGAAAATACCGGTCTTTACTTCCACGTTGCATGGCTTCAACCGAACCCATCCCCCGATAGGTTTTGAATTTTCGTCCTTCAAAGATCAATGTTTCTCCGGGCGATTCTTCGGTTCCTGCCAACAAAGAGCCCAGCATTACGGCATCAGCTCCGGCAGCAATTGCTTTAACAATATCGCCTGAAAACCGAATGCCTCCATCTGCAATAATTGAAACGTGGGGGAAGTGATGGTTTAGGGCTTTGGCCACCTCCATAATGGCAGACAATTGAGGCACTCCAATTCCGGCAATAACGCGCGTAGTGCAAATAGAACCCGGGCCAATTCCGACTTTAACTGCATTTACACCCGCATGGGCAAGCGCAATTGCTGCATCTGCTGTGGCAATATTTCCTGCCACCAAGGTTAGCTCAGGAAAGGATTTTCGGGCCTCCGCGACAGCTTCGATTACACTTTTAGAGTGTCCATGTGCTGTATCAATAACGACCATATCCACTCCTGCTGCCACCAGGGCGGTTAAACGCTGCACGGAATCTCCCCCAACCCCAATTGCTGCGGCCACCCTTAACCTACCCTTTTCATCCTTGCAGGCATTGGGTCTTTCTCGAGCTTTAATGATGTCTTTATAGGTAAGCAATCCAACCAATCTACCCTCCCCATTTACTACGGGTAATTTCTCAATTTTATATTTCTGCAGTATGGATTCTGCCCCCGTTAAATCTTGCCCTTCCTGAGCAGTAACCAACTTTTCTTTGGTCATCACTTCGCTGATTGGCCGATGCTCATTGGCCTCAAAACGCAAATCTCGGTTGGTTACAATCCCCACCAAACGGCCCTGATTATCGATAACTGGAATGCCTCCAATTTTGTGTTCCCGCATTAAATCCAACACTACTTTTACGGTTGCATTGACCTCAACAGTAACTGGGTCAATAATCATTCCGCTTTCCGCCCGCTTCACTTTTCGAACCATTTGGGCTTGTTCATCAATGCCCATGTTTTTATGCAAGACT
>JAQCBQ010000205.1 GCA_027621385.1 Bacteroidota bacterium
GAATATTATTTGGCCATTATTTTAATCTTAAAATTTGATTGTGAAGAGAGTAGTTGTTTTGCCTATTTCTTAGAATTCATAAAAAATGGCTTCCTTTATATCTAAATCTTAAAAAAGATAGATGCAATGAAAACGGTTGGAACTTCAATTTTTCTTTGGATGGTTTGGATGGTTTCTGCTCAGGCACAAGGAGTAAATGTGGGCGCGGGAACGCCGCCACATGCCTCCGCTACGCTCGAAGTTGGAGGTACAAACGGAGGCTTTTTGCTCCCAACTTTAACCACGGCTCAGCGGAATGGAATAGGGAGTCCCGCTCATGGATTACAGGTGTACAATAGCGATACGCGCTGCATAGAGGCGTATTTCCAAACGGGCTGGAAAGCCATTTCCTGTGAATGCAGTTCGGCGCCGCCCTCACCAACCCAAATTCAGGGGCCAGGTTTAGTGTGTCCATCTGATACGGCGGTTGTTTTTTCAATAGCGCCTGTTCCCGGTGCCTTTTCGTATGCATGGAGCATTGGGAATTTAGATACTATTGTTGGTCCAAACAATCTGGATAGTATTTCGATTCATTTTTCAGCACTCCAAGGTTCTCGAAGTATCTCTGTGGTGGCCATGAACTCCTGCGGAAATTCAGCACCTACTGTACTTTCAGTATCTGTGGCCAACCCGGTAGCGGCCTTTTCTGTAGTGCCGGCTTCCCCAATAATTAATACTGCTACCCAATTTACGGCCACCACACAAAACGCTACCTTTTCATGGTCATTTCAAAATGGCAGCCCGGCAAGCTCTACTTCAGGAACGCCTTCCATAACCTGGTCGCAGACAGGCAATGTGCTTGTACGCTTAATAGCAACCAGCACTGCAGGATGTAAAGATACCCTAGATAGCACTTTGACGGTAATTAATTGTGTTCCGGCAACCTATTCGTTTTCCAATTGCGGCCAAACGGGCATCAATGGCCCATCACAGGCTCAATGCAATGCCAGCTACGGCTCAGGGGTTGTTTCGGTAAATTCAGGCGTTCAATCTTGGACTGTTCCAGCATCAGGCAATTATACCATTACCGTGGCTGGGGGTCAGGGCGGCATTCCAAATGGAGTTGGTCAAAACAATCGAGGATTGGGAGCCATTGTAAGGGCATCGTTTGCGCTCACGGCTGGAACGCAATTGAATTTAGTGGTGGGGCAAGAAGCAAATCAAAACACCCAAGGCAATACGGCCAATGGCGGAGGAAATGGCGGCGGCGGTTCCTTTGTTTGGATTAATGGCCAAAACCTTCCTTTGTTGGTGGGCGGCGGCGGTGGTGGAGGTTCCATTATCAATGGAGGCTCTGCTCAATTTCATCCCGGGAAGCCTGGAAATTTAGCTCCTGACGGTTCCATGGCTTGGAACAATGACCCTGTTCATGGAACAAATGGAAATTCTGCATCGGCCGGAGGTAAAGGCTGGAATGCCATGCGGGTGAATGGATTTACAGGCATAGCAGGAAACGGTTATGGACAATTGGGCGGATTTGGTGGCGGTGGCCCAGATAAGGCTGGCGGAGACCATGCCGGCGGCGGTGGAGGTGGATATTCTGGTGGAGGCGGAGCCTGGATGTGGAACAATACCGGATCTGGTAATTCAGATGGAAGAAATGGAGGCGGAGGCGGAGGCTCCTACATTCACTCAAGTGGAATAAATCCAGCCACCTCAACCGGGCAATACGCCAATTCCGGAAGTTTTAATGGAAATGCAATTCAGAATATTGGTCAATACAATGCCGGACAAGGATATATTACCATAGTTCGCACATGCCCTTAACTGATTCGGACTAATTTTCTTTTACCACAACAGAGGCAGCCTATCTATTCAAAATGATTTTTTGCCTTGCCGTTTCATAAGGGGTTTCAATGGAAACGAGTATGACGCCACTATCCACCTTACCTTCAATGTTGAGGCTATAGCTATTCTTTCCGAGCGTCTGCTTGGACAACAGTTTGTTTTCTATTAATTCTCCGTTCAAATCAACAATTTTTAATCGGATGTCCTTCGTTTCCTTTAAGTGGTATTCAATGTTTATCATTCCCTCGTTGGGGTTGGGGTAAACATTCAATTTTAAGGAGCCTTTGCTTTGTGCATTTAATTCGTGTGAAGGGGTTGACAAGGACTGATTGGTTAGATAAACCTTAACAATTTGTGGATTCGCTGAGCTTTGAGTGCCATCGTTTGTCCAAAAAATATTTTTATCAGAACTATGTATCCCTCCAAAAATATATCCAATCAGAGAGCTGTCTGCAGTAATTTCATCCAATTTCAGCACCTCGTTGCTGTAATGCGGAATGCTTTTATTTGGTATAAATTCTGAGCCCGCACCAAGGTAGCTTGGCATTTCAATGGGTAATTTAAATTCTGCCATAGTTGAATTGGCATCTCTTGTAACCCGTGCAATTGTTTTTACAAAAGGCACATTGTTGTCTTGAACCAAGGTGCCTAGGCTATCATAGTATTGAGCAATTCCACCAAAGAAAACGGTGTGCATTTCATTGTTGCTTGCGGAGTAAAGAGGAACCACGGCACAGTGATAGTGGTTGTAAAACTGCTGAAAGGTATTGTTGACTGAAAAATTACTTGAATCAACCGTGACTGAATTTAAGAAGGGCAAATCCGCATTTTGTTGAAAAACCCCAGAGAACATAGTTATGCCTTCCTGGCCGTTAGGTAGTATTTGAGCTTCGGCATTGTAATCTCTTCGATGCAAATTTGTGGCATCGGTAAAAGAGGCTAAATGATTGATTGTTACGTTCTGTCCATCATCATTCAACGTAAACCTTCGAATTTCATTGGTATACTCCTGTACAAATCCTGGCCCTTGATTTGGCCCCATGGGGTTGTATCTTCCCATAAATTTTTGTCCCCCCAGCAGGTGGTAAATGGTGTTTATTTTTTTTAGGCGACCACCTGTAACCTGGAACTTTGTATCTGAAATTTGTCGGAAATATCCAGTTAAACTTGTTCCATTTATTACGGCAGAAATGACATCAGAGACTTTAATGGCCGTTAGATAAGGAAAAGTGATGTGGTCGCCTTGAGTTGCGCTGTATCCATAACCGCCGATGATGTATAAAAAATCAGCGTCTTGATAGAAGTTCATGTTTGTAGAACTTAAATGTTCTTGGACGAGGCTGGGCAATGAGCTTAATGGAGCAGACCATTTTTGTAAAGCAATAGGATCAACAACAATTAATTGATTGTTGTGTCCAGCAATATCAAATGCCGCCCAAGGCTGTCTCCGATGCAAGCCATCCAGTCGGCCACCTATTAGGAGCCATTTTCCATCTGCTTGTCCAAATGCAAAGGATTGAAGTCCACCAAGTTCCGATATAGAAATTGGCTCAATCGCTATATTGAATGGATTGCTTTGTCCAAAAGCGTTCAGGCAACTTATTAAAAGTATAAAAAGTAGTTTTTTTCTCATGGATTTTCTAATACGTTCTCTTTATTCTTAAAGCAAAACAAAGTTATGGAATTTCAATACTTGCGGGTATTTTGTGAGTACTAGTAAAAAAGCCTTCCTTTTCAACCGACAAATGCTAAACTCCAAAACGTTAGATTTTAATTTAGGTATTGGATTTTAAAAAGCGTAATGGTTTTTGATTTAAACATATTTGATAATTGGGATGAGTTCACTTTCAGGTTTTGATCGTTTTATTTTAGGCCAGCCCTAACACATGAGGGTAAACATCCATTCTAAGGACAAAGGCAGAATTTGATCTGAGGAAGCAAAGGGGCTGGAATATTCAAGGGGGCTCAGGAAATCATCCCTTTTTTGGGACATCGATTAATTCCAATACCGATTTCCTGAAGGCTTCGCTTTGGCTTACCCAAAAAGGGTTGCCTCGCGCCCTTCGGGTCGCCGAACTTCTCCTACCATTTAATGGAATCTCGAAAATTAATTTGACTCCCTCCTCCTCTTTTCCTCTCCTCCTCAAATCCCCTTCCAATCTCCCCTCCTGTAAAAAGGATGAATTTGCCAGTTCATCCAGTCTCATTCCCATGCTCCCGCTTCCTGCAC
>JAQCBQ010000015.1 GCA_027621385.1 Bacteroidota bacterium
ATAAAATTTCAAGTTTCCTTTAAGTCGGGGAAAACGTTGGCGACCCGAAGGGCGCGAGGCAACCTTTTTTCGGGTATGCCAAAGCATGGCCTTCCGGGAAAACGTATTGGTGTCTTTCGTCAACCCGTAAAGGGACTTCAGCCCCTTATAAGCCCCATCTTATCCAAATCAGGCATTCTATCCATCTCATGCGTTTAGCCCGCTTTTTTCTGTGTACATTTGCACCGGAAAATAAAAAAAATCATGGTTAAAACGATTGTACTTCTGTTGTTTACATTGATTGTGGTGCCTGTTTTTACGGTGTATTTTGATGACCACAGCATGAGCCCGGAACAATTAAACCTTTTGATGGAAAGCGGAGGAATAGCTCTGGCTTTGGCCTTGGCGGCGTTTGTAATTAGTACCATTACCGGAAACTGCAGCCAAGTGGATAAGATGTGGAGTATTGTTCCTGCAGTATATGCCTGGCATATCGTTCTAAGTGCGGATTTTGTTCCTCATTCTGCTCAACCCAGACTGGTTTTGATGGCGCTGTTGGTCACAGCTTGGTCTATTCGCCTTTCGTACAATTTTTCTCGACGCGGCGGATACACGTGGAAATTTTGGACAGGAGAAGAAGATTACCGCTGGGAGGTACTTCGTCAGAGGCCAGAGCTGAGTGGGAAATGGCAATGGATGGCGTTTAATTTGTTTTTCATTTCCTTGTATCAAATGGGTTTGATTTGGTTGTTTACCATGCCCATTATGGTGGCCGCCACCGGGGATGCTCCTATGAATTGGTTGGATTATGCAGCTATTTTCATTACAATATTCCTGTTGATTATTGAAACCGTTGCCGACCAACAACAATGGGATTATCAACAAGAAAAGCACCGCATGAAGCGAGATGGGATTCCTTTAACGGGTAAATATGCACTTGGCTTTACTCATACGGGTTTATGGCGAATTTCAAGGCATCCCAATTACTTTGCTGAGCAAGCCATTTGGGTGATTTTTTACTTTTTCAGCGTAGCGGCCACAGATCGTTGGCTGAATTGGTCGGTAGCCGGAGCTCTTTTATTGGTGATTTTGTTCAAAGGTTCCGCGGACTTTAGTGAGGGAATATCGCTGGAAAAATATCCCGGCTATAGGGATTATGTGAAATCCACCCCCCGTTTTATTCCCAATCCCTTTAAGAAGTAAATCCTGCCTTCTTTACCCGAATTTCCGGACGATTATTCTCTGCTTCGAGAAATCGCTGAAGGGAAAAGTTCTGAGTTTGAGGAATTCTACCATCGATTTAAATCCTTGGTATTTCAATGGGCATTATCTCACTCGTTAAATCGTCAGGATGCCGAGGAGATTACTCAAGATGTATTTGTGGAGGTGTTGGATCGGGCCGCTTCTTTTCGGGGAGAATCAAAGGTGAGCACCTGGCTTTACCGGATTACTTTAAATAGGGCCGCAGATGCCTGGCGCAGCAAACATGCCAAAAAGCGCTCTGCCTTTTTGTTGGCCATGAAAAGGTCCAATCCGGTATTGCCGGAGCTGCCAATGTTTGAACACCCGGAATGGAGTTTGGAGCAAAAGGAAGCCTATGCTGCTCTTTACAAAGCCATTGAAAAGTTACCTCAAGTACAAAGGCAGGCATTCAGCATGGCTTACTTGGACGGCCTACCACAACAGGAAATTGCTGAGGTATTGCAGATGAAACTTAAAGCGCTTGAATCAACGTTGCAGAGGGCAAAAAAAACACTTAAAAGAGATTTGAATTTTTTGAATGAAACCAAGACTAGAAAGGATTTTAACCGGTTTAACGACAAATAAGTAGATTATGGATTCCTACACGGACGATTTGGAAAAAATGATGCTGGACTTGGCCATAGCCAAGCAACAGGTGGTTTCGCCCAATTTTCAATTGGATGAGGTAATGGAGCGCCATGCTGCTCTTCGCCATCAACGCATGAAATGGGGCATAAGTATTGGGATTGCAGCATGTATGGTAATGGGCTTAAGCATACTCACGGTTTATCGTTCTCAGCCTCTGCATCAAAATGAAGTTTTTGAATGGAATGCCGAACCTTTTATTCTCTACGCCGATGAACTCTAATTGGAAAGCAGTTGTTCTTGGACTTTCTTTGGTATTGATTCTGAATACCGTTTTGTTGGGTTGGCTTTGGTTCAAGTTTCCCGGTCGCGGGGTTGGTACTGAGCACCGTGGCCCATTGCGAATGGCGGTCGAGTTGTTGGATTTGGATGAACATCAACAAGCTCAATTTCGTACATCGGCCAGAAAGCACCACCACCGAATGGTGAAAATCAATGAGGCGCGGGTGGCTTTATTTTTTGAACAGGATTCCGATTCATTGGTTCAGCAGCTTAGCCCAGAAATGGAACAACGTATTTTACAATTGGAACATGAACGATGGAAGGTGACACAAGAACATTTTTCAGAGGTTAAACAGATGCTTAGGCCGGATCAGCGGTCTGAATTCGATGCGTTTTGCCGCTTGGTGTTGCTTGGGCCTGGTCGTCGGCATGGTGCCATTCCTTCCGAAGAGTAAAAACTGTACACTACTTATTTTTGAAGGTGAAAACGATCTGAACCAGAGGAGATTTTTTAAGAATCAGATTGGTTTTGATTTGAACTGGCTTTTTAACAGCGCATTGGCAGACCCATTAGGTTTATTTTTTGAGTGGCTTGCGGCAGGGATTGAAGCAGCTTGCCCGCAAGGTGGGCGGAGCCTGCCCCGCGTGGCGCGGAGGCGACTTTAGGAGCCACCGCAAGCCCGCTGGGGCAGACTTCCGGCCACCGCGGACAAGCGCTGAAAGCCCGTTTGCCGCCCCAATCATTTCAATTCAGAAATTCTGTACTTAAAATGCGGTAGGTGGAATCTTGAATTTCCACTCGAATTCCCACCGTTTCGCTCTGATTTTCAAGGAAATAAATTCTAGGGCTACGCTGAGGTTCAGATTTAGAAATCTGTACGTTGCAAGAATCGACCCAAGCGCTAAGCTGTTCGGGTTTCAACCCTACTTGTTGAAGCTGGGTTAAACTGGCTGAATCGGCAAGGAAAACGCCATTTCTAATGGATTCGCGGATTTTTGCGGAAGGCCACATGGCAGGCCCATCGGTATGGTTGCGCCATACCAATGCCCAGGCTAAAATACTCCCCAGACCTAAGCCAATTCCATACAACTTTAATCTGCGGCCAAAGCCTTTTTTCCAACTCATGGTTCTAACTTATAATGCGGCCATGATTAGGTCGAGTTCGCGTAAGGGCAAATCGTACAATCCGGCAAAATATTTATTGGTCACCATGCCGTGGAAGACATAAATTCCGGACCGGGAACCGTGGTGGTGGCGGAGGTAATCTTCATAGCCTCCAGCCTGAGCAATGTCAATCAGCATGGGCGAAAAGATATTGCTGAGGGCGATGCTGGCGGTTTGTGCCACCCGACTTGAAATATTTGGAACGCAATAGTGGGTTACTCCAAATTTTTTAAAAGTGGGTTTTTGGTGGCTTGTAATTTCTGAGGTTTCGAAGCAGCCTCCTTGGTCGATGCTAACATCAATAATCACAGCCCCAGTTTTCATGCTGCGTACCATTTCTTCCGAAACCACCATGGGGGTGCGTCCTTCGGGAGCGCGTAGAGCTCCAATGACCACATCGGCCGAGGCCAATCTGCGGCTTAATTCAGCGCTGCTGATAAGTGAGGTGAAGACGCGCTGTCCGCCCAAATGCTGTTGAAGTCGGCTTAATCGGGTTAGATTGTTGTCAAACACCCGAACTTGAGCGCCTAAGCCGAGTGCAGTTCTAAGGGCGCTTTCGCCAACAATTCCTGCTCCAATGATAACCACCTCTACCGGAGGTACCCCAGTTACTCCACCCAACATAATGCCGCGGCCTTGATTTACATTAGAAAGGTATTCTGCGGCAATGAGCAAGCTGGCCGAACCGGCAATTTCACCCATGGAGCGGACCACGGGATAAAATCCGTCGTCGTCTTTCAGGTAATTGTAGGCTAGTGCAGTGGCCTTTTTTTCAACTAATTTCCTGACAATATCTCCGTATTGATTGGTGGATTGAACGGCAGAGCAAATAAATTGTTTGGGTCGAATCCATTCGGATTCTTCGAGGGTCGGGGGAGAAATTTTCAATACAATGCCTGCTTCAAACACATCTTTTGCTTGATGTACGATGCGAGCTCCGGCATCCGCATATTCTTTATCCGAGAAATGAGCATTGTCTCCGGCTCCAGTTTCAACGGCTATTTCATGTCCATGATTGCAGAGTAAGGCTACTGCGGCAGGAGTTAAGGGAATTCGATTTTCCTGAAAAGTGGTTTCCTTGGGAATGCCGATGGTTAGTCGGGCGGCATTTCGGCCAACCTCAAGCATCTCTTCTTGAGGCAGCAGACCAAGGCTGGTTTGCATGCGTGTAAATTGAACCTTTGTCGTACTCATAGCCTATGGCAAGATTAAATGGAAGCTGCGCTCGTAATCGGGCATGATGTCCAGGTTAGCAATATATGCCGGTTGAAATTCGGCTCGGATGCGCTCGGGGATGCGTTGTGGCCATTCAATGAAAAAAATGCCGGACGCTTCTTCAAGCAGCGGATAAATTCCGGTATCCCAAAGTTCATCTTCATGTTCAATTCGGTACAGGTCGGCATGGTAAACTGGCACAGTGCCGCAAAGGTACTGATTCATAATGGCAAATGAGGGGCTTTGAATGGGGTCAATGCATCCCAAATGAGCGCAAATGCGCTGAACAAGTGTGGTTTTGCCTACGCCCATGGGCCCAAAAAGCCAGACAACCGTTCCAGGCTGTAGGGTATTTGCCAGAAACTGAGCAGGGATATTCCAGTCGTTTTCGGAGCGAATCGTCCAGTCTAGCGTTTTCATTTTGATTCCAACACTGCCAAAGGTATCAACATTTCTTCAAGTGATACGCCGCCATGTTGGAATGTGTTTCGGTATAAATTAACGTAGTAATTGTAATTGTTGGGATAGGCAAAAAATCCATCTGTATCGGCAAAAATATATCTGCTGCTCACGTTTGTTTTAGGTAAGCCAATGGATTCTGGTCTTTCGAATTCAACAACTTCAGAGGGGTTATACTTTAGGTTTTTTCCCATTTTATACCTAAGATTCGTACTGGTGTTGCGGTCTCCGACCACTTGGATGGGATTGTTCACCCGAATGGTACCATGGTCGGTTGAAACAACAACCAAGGCTTTCATCTCGGCGGCTTTGCGCAGCATTTCTTGCAGTGGGCTGTTGGCGAACCAGCTTCTGGTGACGGAACGATACCCCTCTTCGTCTGCCGCCAATTCTCGAATGACTTCCATGTCTGTGCGCGCATGCGAAAGCATATCCACAAAATTATAAACAATCACATTTAAGGCATTTTGATTCAGGTTGGAAAATTGCTCGACCAACCTTTTTCCTGACTGCAGATTGGTGATTTTATGGTAGGCCATTTTCAAATTCAGTCCCAGGCTTTTCATCTGTTCTTTGAGCAGGTTTTCTTCGTGGGCATTTTTGGAGCCTTCCTCATCTTCTTCAATCCACCATTGGGGGAATTTACGTTTGATTTGGTCGGGCAGCATGCCTGCAAACATGGCATTTCTGGCGTATTGTGTGGCCGTAGGCAAGATGGAACAGGTCAGGGCTTCTTCTTTAATTCGGAACACATCGGTCATCATGGGCCAAATGCTCTTCCACTGATCCCAACGCAAATTGTCAACCACAATCCAAAATACGGGTTTATCGGAATTGCTTCGGAGCAAGGGTTGCACCTTATCTTTAAAAATCTGATGAGACATCAACGGTGCTCCAGAAGAGCCGTTTAGCCAATGCGTATAATCGCGCTGCACAGAGCGTACAAATTGTTGATTGGCTTCGTGTTTTTGAGCGGTTAGAATTTCCAGCATGGCCGCATTTCTGGTTTGAGCCAATTCCATTTCCCAATACACCAGTTTTCGGTACACATCCTCCCAATCTGAGAAGTCCATGCGCCCGCTAATTTGCATGGAAATTTCTCTGAATTCGCGAATGTATTGCTGAGAACTCTGTTCTTGAACCAACCTTCGACTGTCCATTATTTTTTTTATGGACATCCACAGTTGATTGGGCCGAACGGGTTTAATCAAGTAGTCTGCAATTTTACCTCCGATGGCACTTTCCATAATGTGCTCTTCCTCGCTTTTGGTCACCATGACAACCGGCAATTCCGGACGATGAGATTTGATTTCAGATAGCGTTTCCAAGCCTCCCATGCCGGGCATATTTTCATCTAAAAATACCAGGTCGAAGTGTTTTTCCCGCACCAATTCAATGGCGTCTTGACCATTGTTGGCGGTGGCTACAGAATATCCTTTTTCTTGCAGAAAAAGAAGGTGGGGTTTGAGCAAATCAATCTCATCATCGGCCCACAATATTGAAACGTTTTCCATTGGTTGAATAAATTTATTGACCTATGCGGCATGTGCGTACCTTTGTTCCTGTTCATTGCCAACATATAACTCAGGTAACGCCAAGGTAGGCACAAAATTGCGTTTATGCCCCAAGTAAGTTCATCAAAAATATTTAACGATCCAGTATATGGATTTATTACGGTGACAGATCCGCTGGTTCACCGTTTAATCAATCACCCTTGGTTTCAGCGGCTTCGCAGAATTACACAGGGTGGGCTTTCGCATTTGGTATATCCGGGAGCGCATCATACGCGTTTCCATCATGCATTGGGGGCCATGCACTTAATGGAGCAGGCTTTGGAAGTGATTCAGCGAAAGGGTACGGAGGTTTCATCTTCCGAAATGCAGGCGGGGATGGTGGCCGTTTTGTTGCATGATATTGGTCATGGGCCGTTCTCTCATACCTTGGAGGGAGTGCTTATCCCAGGGATACACCACGAGGATTTGACCTTGGAGATGATGAGGCAGTTAAATCAGGAAATGGAGGGCGCATTGGAAATGGCGATGCAGATGTTTTTGGGAACCTATCACCGTCCATTTTTCAATCAGTTAATAGCCAGCCAGTTGGATGTTGACAGGCTGGATTACTTGCGTCGAGATAGTTTTTATACCGGTGTGGCAGAAGGCGTTATTGGCTCAGAACGCATTATCAAAATGATGGTGGTTCACAACGATGAATTGCTATTGGAAGAAAAGGGAATTTACTCCATTGAAAAGTTTTTAATTGCTCGAAGGCTAATGTATTGGCAAGTGTATTTGCATAAAACCGTTTTGGGTGCAGAAGCCTTATTGCACACCATTTTTCGCCGGGCCAGGCATTTGGTTTCAGAAGGGCAGGAGTTGTTTGGAACGCCGGGGTTACAGGCCATTTTGCAGCTTCAAAATTCGGAACGCGTTACCTCAGAAATGCTAAACGCCTTTGTTGGCTTAGACGATTACGATGTAATGGCTTCGATAAAAGTATGGAGCCTACACCCTGACATGGTGCTAGCCAGTTTGTGTCAGAGGCTTTTGAATCGGCAATTGTGGAAGGTTCGCGTTCAATCAGAACCCTTTTCAGATTCATTTCACCAATCCTGTAAAACAGGGATTGAACGGCATTTTGGAATTTCTTCCACCGATGCCGAATATTTTCTGGCAAAGGGTAGCGTGAGCAATCGAACCTACGATGCCAGCAAATGGCCGATTCGTTTCTATATGAAAAGCGGACAGGTTCAAGATTTTTTTTCCGTATCAGACAACCTTTCGGCAGAAAATACCCTCAATGAGGTTAGGAAGTATTTTGTTTGCTTCCCCAAAGAAGTTTCGATTTCGTGACGAGCCCAAGCCCCCACCCGATGATGCATTTTGGTCTTGAATTTTCTTGGAATCCAAGCGATATCGCCCTTTGGCTTAATGGTCATTGGAATGGCGTGGGCGCTCCGGAAATCTCAGGTTTTGCCGCCTTAGATCAGGCGGGGCCTACCGACCTTAGTTTCCTGGATCAGGAAAAGCGCGCCGTTGATTTGCAGCGGAGTAAGGCTGGATTGGTATTGGTTTCGAGCCATCTAAGCTTAGCAACTGATGTATCGCGACCACTCATCGTTGTGGACGATGCCAAAGCGGCGATGATTCAATTGCTCGAGAAAATCGCTCAACAAAAAAGAAAATTAGAAGGCATAGAATCTGGGGCAGTGGTTTCTGAGCAGGCCAAGGTACACCCCTCGGCAAGGATTGAGGCAGGGGCCGTCGTACAAGAGGGTGTTGTAATTGAAGCTGATGTTCTGGTGCAGTCCGGAGCTGTAATTGGAGCAGGTGTAATTGTTGGGTCTGGGAGTATTATTGGTTCGGGAGTGAAATTGCTGGCTTCGTGTCGGATTGGAAAACATTGCATTATTCAAAGCAATACGGTGGTGGGTTCTGACGGGTTTGGCTACATAAAGGTGGATACAGGGCTTAAGAAAATTCCTCATCTGGGTTCAGTAGTGATTGAAGACCATGTAGAAATTGGGGCCAATTGCACCATTGATCAAGGTATGTTAAGTCCAACCCGAATAAAGGAAGGGGCAAAGCTGGATAACCTGGTTCACATTGCCCACAATGTAATTGTTGGTGCCCATACGGTAATTGCCGCACAAACAGGAGTAGCAGGGTCTGTTGTGATTGGTTCAGCTTGCCGCATTGGCGGTCAGGTCGGGTTTGTAGATGGCATCCACATCGCTGATGGTGTAGAAATTGCAGCTCAATCGGGAGTAATGAATTCTATTGAACAGGTCGGGGCAAAGGTCTGGGGCTCACCCGCCATGCCGGCACAACAATTTCGTAAGTCATTTGTCTTATTCAGGCGTCTACCTGAGTTGGTTAAAGCCATTGGAATACATGAAAAATAATCCCTTGCCTGAAATACCGTTGGCTGGAGCGGTTTCAAGGACAGTATTTCAGCAAACATTAGCCTGTGCGGTTACCTGTAGTGGACGGGGATTGCATTCGGGGCAAGAAGTGCACGTTCGATTTGTTCCAGCACAGGTCAATACCGGCATTCGTTTTCGGCGTGTAGATCACCCTGAAGCCATGGATATTCCAGCTTTAGCTGAGTATGTTATACATACAGAAAGAACCACCGTGCTTGGTCTTGAGGGGCAGAGTGTAGCTACAGTGGAGCATAGCCTGGCGGCATTGTGGGCCATGGAAATTGACAACGCCGTGGTGGAGATTGATGGCCCTGAGATGCCTATTTTTGATGGCAGCTCCAAGGTATATATTGAGACCTTGCAAGCGGCTGGGATACAAAAACAACAGGAGGAGCGCAGGTATTTAACGATTGCAGAGCCATTGACGGTGATGGATTCCAAACGGAGTTCAGTGGTTGTAGCTAGTCCGTCAGAGCAGTTTGGTTTGGAATGTAGAATTGACTTCCAAAGCAAGCAAGTTCCGGGAGGTAAGTTTTTATTGCGGGATTCCCAACAGTTCATTGCCGAATTGGCGCATGCTAGAACCTTCGTGTTTTTTCATGAGCTGGAGTATTTATTGGACCAGGGCTTAATTAAGGGCGGTGATTTAGATTGTGCTTTGGTTTTCGCCGAGCATCCCGTTCCAGAGCAGAAAATGCAGCGGCTACGTTCTAGGTTTGGAGCAGAAAAACTTTCTGGAAATTCCATCGGATTGTTGAATTCCGGATTGCCTAGATATAGTGATGAACCCTTGCGCCATAAGGTACTGGATGCCTGTGGGGATTTAGCTCTAGTAGGTAGGAGAATTAAAGGCTTTATTAGTGTAGATCGCCCTGGTCATTCTATAAATGTTGCGTTTGCCAGAAAATTGAGAGAACTTTACGGCCATGATTGAGCGTAACATAAACGAAATAGATTTAACTCAAACGGTGTACGATATCCATGCTATTATGGGCATGTTGCCACATCGATATCCGTTTTTATTGGTGGATAAGGTGGTTTATTTGGACCAAGAATCTGTAGTCGGGGTAAAAAATGTGACCATGAATGAACCTTTTTTTCAAGGTCATTTCCCTGGCAATCCAGTGATGCCTGGAGTCATGCAAATTGAGGCTATGGCTCAGGTTGGAGGTATTTTAGTGATGAGTACCCTTGAGGATCCACAAAATTACACGCCCTATTTCATCAAAATCGAAAAGGTGAAGTTTAAACAGAAGGTCATTCCTGGAGATTCACTGGTGTTTGATCTGCATTTGGTTTCTCCAATTCGAAGGGGGATTTGCCATATGGCTGGCAAAGCCTATGTGAATGGAAAGGTGGTTATGGAAGGAGAGATGATGGCTCAGCTTGTACGCAACGCCCAATGAGTGTGCAGACCGGAATGGCCATTCAGGTTGACAACTTGAGCCGCCACTTCGGGCAGAAAACCATTTTTCAGGGGGTATCTTTTCGCTTTGATGGTCCAGGTCTTTTTGGAATAACAGGCAGCAATGGAAAGGGAAAGACCAGCTTGTTAAAAATTCTGTGTGGATTTGCAAGGCCGAATGGAGGAACAGTGCGGTGGGCCCGTTCTGGTGTTGAAATTGAATTGGATCAGCTTTCTCAAGTAGCCTCGCTATCTGGCCCGTATATTGATCTGCCAGATTACTTGAGGCTGGATGAATTAATTCGCCTGCATGAACAGATGTTAGGGCATCGATTTAGAGAAACAAAACGTTCTGAGGTATTGGATATGGCGGGATTATCGGCGCACAAGCAACTATTTCTCCAGGATTTTTCGTCGGGAATGAAACAGCGTGTGCGATTGATGCTAACCTTCTTGACCGATGTTCCATTTTGGCTGTTGGACGAACCCAGTTCAAACCTAGATGCAGCCGGATTTGAATTTTATTCCCATAACATACGTCAGGAAAAAAATATAAGGTTAATTTTGGTGGCTTCCAATCAACCTGAATCGGAATTGATTGGAGCAACTTCAATGTATGAACTCTAAACCATAGGTAATGGCAACGACATCTGATTTTCGCAACGGTCTTTGTTTGGAAATGAATAACGACCTAATGATAATTTTGGAATTCCAGCGTTTTCAAACGGGCCGCGGAGCCTCCAACGTCCGCACCAAATTGAAAAGCCTGAATACGGGTAAAATCATAGACCATACATTCACGGGGGGTGAAAAAATTGAAACTGCCCGCATTGAAACTCGGAGTCATCAGTTTCTGTACCGAGATGAAAGTGGCATGTTTGTTATGAATAACGAAACATTTGACCAATTTTACATTCAACCAGAGTTGGTTGAAAACAATGATTTATTGAAGGATGGAGATTCCTTGAATATTGTTTTTCATGCTGAGAAGGAATTGGTGTTGTATGGAGAATTGCCTGATTTTGTTGAATTGGAAGTGACCTATACCGAACCTGGAATAAAAGGAGATACGGCAACCAATACTTTAAAACCTGCTACCTTAGAGACTGGAGCTGAAATTCGTGTGCCCCTATTTGTAAACCAAGGCGATCGCATTAAAGTAGATACCCGCAAACGGGCCTATAACGAACGCGTAAAATAAGTTTTAAACTGGATGCGTTTCCCGGCAACAATTACTCCTGAAGCAATTTGCTCAAAATTTGGTGCGGTGTGCATCGGCAATGCCGATTTGGCCATTGAGGGACTGAATGAAATCCATGTGGTTCAACCTGGTGAAATAACCTTTGTTGACCATCCGAAGTATTACCAAAAGGCATTAAAATCCAACGCTTCTGTTGTAATTATTGATAAAGTTCCGGAGCTGGCACATCAAAAAACATTGATTGTTTTTTCAGATCCGTTCACCATCTTTAAGTCATTGATTGAAGAGTTTAGTCCCATGAAGCCGTCAAGGCAGTTGATTGCCGAATCAGCTCAAATTGGGGAAGGAACAATATTGCAACCCGGAGTTTTTGTTGGGGAGAATGTAAAGATTGGAAAGAATTGTTTGATTCATGCCAACGTGAGCATTTATCAAAACACCAGCATTGGCGATAATGTAATTATTCATGCCAACTCGACTATTGGGGGCGATGCATTTTATGTGAAACGCAGGCCACAGGGGTATGAAAAATTCCCTTCCTGCGGTAGTGTATTAATTGAAGATGATGTGGAGATTGGATCGGGCTGCACGATAGACAGGGGGGTAACCCACATCACCAAAGTTGGCCAAGGAACTAAAATTGACAATCAGGTGCATATTGGGCACGATACCATTTTGGGTAAACATTGTTTGATTGCTGCTCAAGTAGGAATTAGTGGTGTAGTAGTAATTGAAGATTTTGTTCAAATTTGGGGTCAGGCCGGAATTGCTAAAGACTTGACCATTGGTAAAGGGGCAGTGGTTCTTCCCAAATCGGGCGTAATGCGCAGTTTAGCTGGGGGCAAGGCCTATTTGGGTGCTCCTGCGGAGGAAGTAAAGGCTGCGATGCGCCAATGGATTGCCATTCGTAAATTGCCGCAAATCATTCGGAAACTTAAAATCTGACCGGTGGTTCGCAACCCGCAACAACGGCTTCAAATTGTTTTACAGGTAACCAAGGTCATTCAGGACAACTATTCTAGGCCGCAATTGCTTCAATTCCTAGAACATGTTTTAAAATACCACTTGGGGGTTCCGGGTTTCGCTGTGTATTCTGTCCGAAATGGACAGCCGCATCTAGAGTACGATACGGTAAATATGGCACAACAATTAGAAACACTACCTCTTCAGGATTTTTTAAATCGTTTGGAGCCCGACCAAGATTTCATGAAATTCAGTTCTGATGAGGTTTGGCCTTTTGATCTTGTGGTTCCTGTGTTTCATAAAACCACCTTGTTGGCCGCCTTACTATTGCAGAATGCAGCTGAAATGGATTCTGAGGATGTGGATTTTGTATTGTCCCTGGCGAACATCTTATACGTTTCTTTTGAGAACAAACTGATGGCGCGTGAATATGCCCGGCAAAGGTCAGAGCAAGCGGCGTTGAACCGTCAATTGGAAGTTGCCGCGGCCCTCCAACGGCAACTGTTCCCCGAAGAAATGAGTTCAGGTGGGGGAGTAGAAGTAGATGGTTTTTTCAGAACGCATGCAGAGGTAGGCGGCGACTACTACGATTTTTTCCCCGTCCCTACTCATCAATATATGATGTGCATGGCTGATGTTTCGGGAAAGGGAGTAGATGCGGCCTTTTTAATGTCCAACTTTCAGGCCAATTTTAGAACCTTATCCATGTACGAGACAGACCTGATTGTCATGGCTAAAATTCTAAATGAAAAGGTCAATGCTTTGGCCAAAGGCGAAAAGTTTATTACCTGTTTTTTAGGGCGCTACAATACGGCTACCCGGGAATTGGATTTTTTGAACTGTGGACACAATGCCCCAATCCTTATTTCTCAAGGACAAGTGCACTTATTGAAGGCCGGGACAGTAGGTTTAGGTATGTTGGATGAGCTTCCTGCGGCAACCAAGGGCAGTATGGTACTTACAGAACAAGATTTATTGGTATGCTATACTGATGGTGCCACTGATTTGGAGTCGCCCGAAGGGCAACGGTTTGGAGAAGCGGCACTGTTGGATTTAATTCGCGAAAATGCCAATCTGTCGATAAAAGACATCAATGCATTGGTGGTTCGTAAACTGGAGCAATTTCGTCAAGAGTATCCCTATCGGGATGACATTGCATTTTTAGCTTGCCGCTTCAATTGATGTAGCGCCCCTATCGGTCGGTCAAAATCACCTTCATGCCATCAAAGGCCACTTCAAAACCAAAGGGTTGAACCAATGCAGACCACTCCTCGTGCAAGAAGCCATCCGAAGCCGAAACCTGAGTCATAACCCAACGCGTTAATGGGGTCGTTATTCCCAGAGATTCACAATTCTCTTTAAACTTCTTAAGCTCCGGGAACCCCATGCGGTGCGCATTTTGAGCGGGGCGAGCTCCATGCAAGCAGCCCAATACTACCGCATCCAACGCACTGCCGCTTTTTAGGTATTTCCAATTTCGGTCGTCGTACAACCCCGAGTCGGTAGCATACAAAACAGAGGTTCTGCCCTTGCGCACGATGTAATTGAACGGATTTACGTCTCCATTGTTGGCCGCTTTTAAGGTATGTATGACATATGGACCCAAATTGAGTACTTGGAAGGGCTGAATTTCGTGAAAACTTACGGCGGCCGAGTTTCCGAAGGTATGCCGTGCTTTCTCAATGCTTTCAAGGTTGCCAAATATTCTAAGGTGTTCCCCGTTTTTTCGTTCCTGAATGAAGGGCAGCATGCTGGCCATTTCTTCTACAGCAAAGTTGGGGTATGAAGACCGCGTGATAAACACATATTTCAGCTGTTGGAGTTCGAGGCCTTGGGTGACGACTTGATGAAAGGTGTCGGCGGGGAAATCGATTTTTAATTGTGAATCGACCATTAGGGCGCTTCGTGAGCGGATGTCTTTATCGCCCAGTTCTAAGGCTCTTTGGTGCCCATGTTTTTGACTGAAAATAGCCGGAACTGTGGATTCTCCGGCAGATCCCATCACCGTAATTTTCATGGCTTCAACAGGGTTTAATTCCCCTTTAAAGATAGGTTAGAAGATTTGAGGAAAAATTACCCCCTTGTTAAGTTCCCACTACCATTTTGTAAAGAAATAGAACCTGCGCTTCGAGGTCTAAATCTCTATCTAGTTTTACAAAACAGGTTCAATCCACGACGTTTTGTATTATTTTGTAGATTGAACCAGAAAAGAGAAGGTATGCTTCAAAACATTCTTACAGACTTGGATTTTACAATGACTCAACGGCGTATGGCTGTTGAACTGTTGGAGCTTTTGGTTCCAGATGAACCCATTTTATTGATAGGGATTGAAAAAAACGGTTTGCCATTGGCTCTTAAAATGCAAATGCATTTAAAGGAGCAAAACCATCAATTGGATATTCAGGTTGTGGGGTTGAAACTGGATAAACATCAACCAGAGGAAGGGGCCATGAGAGAGTTGTCGAGCATGAACATTTCAGGCCGGCAAGTGGTGCTGGTGGATGATGTTTTAAATACCGGTCGAACGGCCATGGCCAGCATTGCCGCTATAGTCTTACAGAAGCCTTCAAGTTTAAGGCTTGCTGTTCTGATTGATCGTATGCATAAGTGCTATCCTGTTGCAGCTGACATTGCAGGGGCGCGAATTTCTACTCTAAAAGGTCAGTTTGTTCAGGTTGAGCTGGATAATGGCATTCCAGTGGTAATGCTGAAGGGTTAGGCTGGAGTCAATTGTACATATCGCGCCAAAATGGAATATCGGCGTAGTACAACTCGCAAAGTGGATCTTCAAAAACGCCGTTGTTGCCTTTTTCTTTGCATCGTACCTGAAGAATATGTTCTCCCGGACCGAGGTGGTCAATTCGAATCATGGCAGAAATGCCTATATTTTCAAGGGATGCGTTCCAGGTAGGATGCCACTTTATTTGGGTTTGGATGCTGTCATCTACGGCCACCCAAAACAGATCACTAAACCATACGCTTGAATCTGCCCCGTGGATTTCTTGTTTGATTAAGTCGGCCATTTTGAAATAGCGAATAAAAACATGGAGGTATCCGGTAGATACAATTTCAGATTGGATGGAAACCACATCGGGCAGTTCGCCCTCGTTTAAATTTTTCCGATAGCTTCTAAATCCCAGATATGGCCCATTTGCCATTTGCCATTTCATTTCACGGGAATCAAAAACATAGGGCCAGTGTAATCTTCGGTACAACGTGGAATAGGTTGACACCAAAATCACGACAATAAGTACGATGAAAGTAATAGCCACTTTCCACCATTTGGTATTTGAAATCAACAATTTTAGCGACCTATGAAACAACAATCGAAGGGTAATTCGGTCGTATATCCAGAAAAAGGGAAAAACGATGTAGGACAGAATGGGGATTTTTCGAAAAATGCCAAACAGAAGGAAGTCAAGCAGATAAATCAAGTAGGAGAGGAGCAAAACCACCGTTATCGAATCGGGCGAAAAAAACCAGATGTCACCTTTAAGAAACTCCCATAAAATCATTGGAAATAAGCCCAAAAGCAATCCAAAGGTGATAATTGCCCCTAAAATCGTGGTGTAAATAACTACCCCACAAAAACGATCTACCAATAAAATTTGATGATGCAGGTCTTCCCCGGTTTTGAAGGGCGTAGCAAAAGGCCGTTTCAGCGAAAGAATTCGGCCTTTAATTCCGTTCGGATGCACATAATTTATGCAGACCAAAGCCAGCCAGAATGCTCTAGAAATTAAGTGTACAGAAAAGCCGAATGTGAGTGTTTTCACAATGGCCACCCCAACAATGGTCATTAAAAAGGTTCCCGGCACCCGGTTGATTGTGCCCAGGGCATTTATCCATTCTAAAAAAACATCGGTTAGCTGGAAGAGCGAAAAAATGGCGCCGCCAGAAATCAGCAATTCCAATTCCCAGGAGTTTTCCTGTAGTTTTTGCAGCCATTCGGGCACCTGATGGCCGGGGCGTTGTTCCATATAGAAGCGATTTCGGTTAAAAGTAAGTATTCCCCTAGTTATTTTATTTGCATTTATTTTTTTAAATCCAGATGTTTTTTGCAGTAGATAACTACAATTCACGCTCATTTGTTAAGAATATACTCTCCCAAACACTAAACAGCCCCAACCTGAGTTCTACCTTTGTTAAAATCGGTTTTCTATGCGTTTTTATTTCTTTTGCCTCTTCGTTATTTCCGCTTTGCATGTGGCCGCACAAGACCAAGAAAAACTTAGCACAGAATCCTACATCGAATTGTATGCCGAGGCTGCCGTTGAAAACATGAAAAAATCAGGTGTGCCCGCTTCCATTACCCTTGCTCAGGGAATTCTGGAAAGCGGATCCGGGAACTCTGACTTGGCACGCATCGCAAAAAACCACTTTGGGATTAAATGCCATACGGGTTGGACCGGTAAGACCTACCACATGGACGACGATGCCCCCAACGAATGCTTCCGTTCCTACGAACATGTTCTTGATTCGTACCGCGACCATGCCGAATTTTTGCGCGGCCGAAGTCGCTATGCCTCGTTGTTCGAACTGCCCATTACCGATTACAAGGGCTGGGCAAAGGGACTAAAAGCCGCCGGCTACGCCACCAATCCAAAATACCCGGAATTGCTGATTGGATTGGTTGAACGCTATTCCCTGCATACCTACGATCAACCCGGCGCAACTTTACCCTCACCAACCAAACCCAGCACGGTCCAGCCTAAGCCTCAACCTAAATCCGCCCCATCAAAGTCCAAAACCGGACAAACCTATCGTTTGGTTTACATCAACGGACTTCGGGCCGTAGAATTGCTGAGCGAGTTCTCTCGACCTCAATTTGAACAAGCCTTCGAATTGCCAGCAAAACGGTGGATGAAATACAATGAATTGGGGCCAGCAGATGCTTTAGTTGCCGGGAAGATTATTTTCTTAGAACCCTTACGCAATTCAGCTGCTCTAGGTACAGAAGAGTACACCATTCAAGAAGGAGATACCTGGCATTCCATTGCTCACAAATACGGCATCAAAACCAAAGCGCTATTGAAAAAAAATAGGGCAGGGGCCGGCAGCCCATTGGAAACAGGCAGTAAAATTAGGCTTAGATAAGAGTTCGATTAAGCTCTCTTACTGCGATTGGTTTACCTTTGAGGTATGTCTGAACCTCACCTGAATCCTCCAGTCGCCAAGCGTGTACCCATGGTGCACACCGAACATGGCATAGAACGCCCCGACCCTTATTTCTGGATGCGCGAGCGCGACCACCCCGATGTTTTGGATTATTTGACCGCCGAAAACCAATACCTGGAACATAAAATGGCCCCCCTTAAGGAACTGAGGGAAACCCTGTTTCAGGAAATGAAAGGCCGCATGCCCCAACGCGACAACAGTGTACCCTATTCCAAAGGCGGATATTTGTATTACCACCGGTTTGAAGAAGGGCAAGAACATGCCCGTTACTATCGAAAGCCCATCGATGGAGGCCAAGAACAACTGCTCTTGGATGTGAATGAAGAAGGGAAAGACCAGCCCTACATTCAGGAAATCGGGCTCAGCGTTAGCCCCAACGGGGAATGGCTGGCCTATGGACTTGACCGGGTAGGCCGCAGGCAGTACCAATTGTTTGTGAAGCACATTGATACCGACCGCGTTCTGGAGCAAAGCATAGACGATACCGACGGGAATTACGTCTGGGCGGCCGATAATGCCACCCTGTTTTTTGAACGTAAACACCCAGAAACCCTTAGAACTTGCCGGGTGTATCGAGTGAATGCCCTGAATCTCGAAAGTCCGATGGAGGTGTATTACGAGGCCGATGAAACCTTTTATTGCCAATTGGACAAAAGCCGCGATGGACAGGTGATTTTTATTCATTCCCTTAGTACCCAAACCTCTGAAAGTCGATTTGTTTTTGCGGATAAGCCAGGTGCGGATTTTCACCTTGTTCAGCACCGAACCAAAGACGTGCTGTATTACCCTACCCACCGGGAAGGCTTGTTTTGGATACTAACCAACTGGCAGGCCTTGAATTTTAGGGTGATGACGGCCAAGCTGGATCAATTCGGAATGGAGCATTGGAACGAAGTCATTGAACACCGGCCCGAGGTGTTGATTGAATCTATAGAGCCCTTTGCCGATGTGTTTGTGTTTCAAGAACGCCACCAAGGCCAACAGCGCCTGCGCATATTTCCCATGCACAAGGAGGCGCCGGCCGACCATTTTGTGCCCTTGAGCGAGCAGGCCTTTTCAATCTGGCTGGACGCGAATCCAGAGCATAAAACTCAGGTGTTGCGCTTTGGCTATACCTCTCTGACTCGCCCTGTTTCAACCATGGAATACCACCTGAAAACGGGAGAAATTAAGGTGCTGAAAGAACAGGAAGTTGTGGGTGGGCATTTGCCCGAAGACTATTATAGTGAACGGGTTTGGGCGAAATCTCAAGACGGAACACAAGTGCCCATTAGCTTGGTTTACAAAAAGGAACTCTTCAAAAAGGGAACAAACCCATGCTTATTGTATGGATACGGTAGCTATGGAATTTCCTTGGATCCTTGGTTTAGTTCGGCCCGCCTTTCTTTGTTGGATCGGGGCTGGGTATTTGCCATTGCCCATGTGCGCGGAGGCCAGGAATTGGGCCGGCAGTGGTACGAAAGCGGTAAAAAGCATCAAAAGAAAAACACCTTTCTGGACTTTATTGCCTGTGGAGAAGCGTTGATAGAACAAGGCTTTTCGGCGGCCGGGCATCTGCATGCCATGGGGGGCAGCGCCGGAGGACTGCTCATGGGCGCATGTTTGAACATGCGGCCCGATTTGTGGAAGTCGGTGGTGGCTCAGGTGCCCTTTGTAGATGTCGTTACCACGATGTTGGACGACAGCATACCGTTAACTACCGGAGAATACGATGAATGGGGCAACCCCAACGACCCCGCCTATTTTGGCAGCATGCTGGAATATTCGCCCTACGATCAAGTTCGGCAAGCAGCCTATCCGCACATCTTGGTAACCACCGGTTACCATGATTCTCAGGTTCAGTACTGGGAGCCGGCCAAATGGGTAGCGCGGTTCAGGGAGCTCAATGCCGGTATGCCCCAACTGTTGTTTTACACCGACCTGAACAGTGGTCACGGCGGACAAAGCGGTCGGTTTGAACGCTTAAAAGAATTGGCCTTGGAATACGCGTTTTTGATTGGGCGAGGTTGAGGCCGCCAACAATCCCATTGGAATTTAAGGTCTTTAAACGTGCAAAAGACCCGCATAATCAGCTAAAAAAACAGCAATCAAAGGAAAAATTAGAGCAGGAATGGAAAAGAGGATTGCCTTTAAGTGAAAAATGAACAGCGAAGGTGGTGTGTTTAGAGCCATTAAACCAGTTTGGATACATCCATAGGTTGAATTGCGGTCCATTGTACGTGCTTTGCTTCTCAAATGCACAAAATTCCTACAACTTTCCGGCAATTTTGCCATTTTCTCGTGCGACTTTTTGGCAATCCCGCCATTTTTCCCCACGACTTTCGCGCAATCACCCCCGATTTGAATTCAGTTGCCTTTTAAAACCACGCCGCCCCGTAGAGCCACAAAATATTGTGGCTCCGCTGCCGCCGCCCCGCCGTTCCGTACACCCAAGGCATGCCATCGGTGACCCAAGGCATGCCTTATGTGACCCAAGGCATGCCTTATGTGAGCCAAGGCATGCCTTGGCTCTACTTTGACATCACCTCGCCCTTGATTACCTTTGTGCCTTACACGCCAAACATGTATAGAACACACACCTGTGGAGAATTAAGGCTGGCCGATGTTGGCCGGGAGGTAACCCTGAGCGGCTGGGTGCAGCGCAACCGAGATTTAGGAGGAATGACTTTTGTTGACCTGCGCGACCGATATGGCATTACTCAGCTGTCGTTTAACCTGGAAGCTCGCCCCGAAATGACTGAGCAAGCACGGAAACTGGGTCGGGAATTTGTGCTGCAGGTGAGCGGCACTGTTACCGAACGCGAAAGCAAAAACCTCAATATGCCCACCGGCGAGATTGAAATTCGCGTAACTCGAATGCAGGTGTTGAACGCCAGCGAAACTCCGCCCTTCACCATTGAAGAGCTTAGCGACGGCGGAGATGAACTGCGCATGAAATACCGCTACCTGGATTTGCGCCGGCCGAACATGCAGCGCCAACTCATGCTGAGGCACCAAACCGCCCAAGCCGTACGGGAATACCTGAATTCCAATGCCTTTTTGGAAATTGAAACTCCATTTTTAATCCGTTCTACTCCCGAAGGAGCCCGCGATTTTGTGGTGCCCAGCCGCATGCAAGCCGGACAGTTTTACGCTCTGCCCCAATCGCCACAAACCTTTAAGCAGCTGCTCATGGTTTCGGGGTTTGACCGCTATTACCAAATTGTGCGTTGCTTCCGCGACGAAGATTTGCGCTCAGACCGGCAGCCTGAATTTACCCAAATCGACTGCGAAATGGCTTTTGTAGAGCGCGAAGATGTGTTGGCCACCTTTGAAGGATTGCTGCGGCATATTTTTAAACAGGTAAAAGGCATTGAATTGCCCGAATTCCTGCGGCTCTCGTACGACGAAGCCATGGAAAAATACGGCTCAGACAAGCCCGATTTGCGCTTTGGCATGGAAATTCAAGATGTTACGGAACTTACCCGCAACGGAGCTTTCCCCGTGTTTGAGCAGGCCGAAACGGTGCAAGGCATTTGTGTGCCCGGAGCCGCCGAATGGTCGCGCAAGCAACTCGACACCTGGACCGATTGGGTTAAGCGCCCGCAAATCGGAGCCCAAGGTATGGTTTGGCTGAAAGTGGCCGAAGACGGTAGCCTAAAAAGCAGTGTCGATAAATTTTATTCTGAATCTGAACTGAAAACTTGGGCTGAGGCCCTTTCGGCCCAACCCAACAGTTTAATACTGTTGCTTTCGGGCTCAGTCCAAAAGGTTCAAAAGCAATTGGGGGCGCTTCGCCTGGCGATTGCCGATGAACTGGGTATGCGCTCTGCCGATTCGTTTTGTCCCCTTTGGGTGCTTGACTTCCCCATGTTTGAATTTGACGAGGAGCAAGGCCGTTGGTTTGCCATGCACCATCCCTTTACCAGTCCTTATGGCGCCGATTATGAGGAAGTAAAGAAAAATCCGGGAGCGGTGCGCGCCAATGCCTACGATCTGGTTTTAAACGGCAGCGAAATTGCCGGGGGCTCCATTCGGATTCACAGCCGCGAAATTCAAGAAACCGTGTTTGCCTTGCTGGGACTGTCGGCGCAAGAAGCTGAAAAGCAATTCGGATTCTTGCTGAACGCCTTTCGGTATGGGGCTCCACCCCACGGTGGTATCGCCTTCGGCTTCGATCGCCTGTGTTCCATCTTGGCCGGGCTAGATAGCATCCGCGATGTGATTGCCTTCCCCAAGAACAATGCCGGTCGAGATTTAATGATTGATGCGCCGGCTGAAATTGATGCGCAGCAATGGAAGGAATTGAATTTGAAATCTACGTTGTAACCGCTTCGATGGGGCGGAATGCAGCAGCCGGATTGCCTCCTAAGGTCGGCTTAGCCGGGGCATTGCAGTACCGTCGCTTGCTGTGCAACTCCTTCAAGGGGCTCATTGGCCTTGCTTGCAGTACAACAGCTCTAAATTGCGCTCAGGCAGAATGGTGCTTAAGAACAGGGGCTCATGGCTGAAACCAATACCCATACCCAAACCAATTTCATTGCCTCGCTGGCGGCTGTGATGTGGCAGTACTATTTTGCCGGGCAATTCGCCCTGACCTTGCTGTTGTTTTATCCCTATTTATGGTGGTGTTTTCGTTCACCCCTCCGCTACCATCGGGCAGAGAATGTACAGCGGTTTTGGTC
>JAQCBQ010000016.1 GCA_027621385.1 Bacteroidota bacterium
TTCTCCCTCAGCACAAATACGTGCTTGGCCTTCAGGAAGGGTATAGTAGCCACTAGGAATTTCTTCTTCTTGTGAACGGTATAGCGCTTTGTGTTCAAAAAACATGACTGGGTTTCTGTTCTGAAATGCAGTCAGAAGTAAACCTTTGGCATCAAATGCATTGGATGGATAGTAGATTTTCAGGCCTGGGGTATGGAAAAACCATGCTTCATTGGATTGGCTGTGAAGGGGGCCTGCAGCCACTCCAGCACCGGTTGGCATTCGCACTACAACATCGGCAGCTTGGCCCCAACGCCAGTGGGTTTTAGCCAGGTTGTTGACTACGGCGGTAAACCCAGAGCTAACAAAATCGGCAAACTGCATTTCCACCATTCCTTTCATTCCTTTTATGGAAAGTCCTAGTGCAGCGCTAACAATGGCAGATTCGCATAAAGGAGTATTTCTGACGCGGTCAGCTCCATATTTTTCGATTAACCCTTCGGTTGCTTTAAATACTCCACCATATGTTCCAATGTCTTGTCCCATGAGGACTAAATCCTGATGTTGTTCCATGGCTAAATCCATGGCATCACGAATGGCATCAATCATACGCATGGGTTTTGTAGAATCCATTGAAGGCAACTGCTCCTTATGTTCTGTCGGACAAAAAACATCCTGGATGCTGAGTTGTCTATCTGGCATCAGTTCCGGCTCATCAAAAACGCTTTGAACATCAAGGTCAATGCCTTGTTTCAATTCTTTTCGGATGTTTTCTTGTTCAATTTTTGACATAATCCCTTGCTGGTCGAGCCATGAACCATATTGATCTATGGGATCTTTTTCTTTCCAAGCATCAAACAATTCCTGTGGAACATACTTAGTGCCACTGGCTTCTTCGTGGCCACGCATGCGGAAGGTCAAACACTCTACCAAGACGGGCCTGGGGGATTGTCGTATATTTTCAGCTATTTTTCTTAAGCTTGAATACACTTCTAGGATGTTATTTCCATCAATTTGAATGGCTTCCATTCCATACCCAATGGCTCGGTCAATAAGTTTTTCACAGCGGTATTGCTCTGATGATGGGGTAGAAAGTCCGTAGCCATTTGATTCGATGCAGAAGATGACGGGTAAATCCCAAACTGAAGCTACATTCAAAGCCTCGTGAAAATCGCCCTCTGAGCTTCCTCCATCTCCCATTACCACAAATGTTACTTTATTTTCCTTTTTGAGTTGGCTGGCCAAGGCAATTCCATCGGCAACGCCCAATTGGGGACCAAGGTGCGAAATCATGCCTACCATGCGGTATTCATTTGTGCCAAAATGAAAGGAACGATCTCGGCCTTTGGTGAATCCATTTTCTTTTCCTTGCCATTGTGAAAATAAACGGCGAAACGGAACACCTCTGGCTGTAAACATACCTAAGTTCCGATGCATAGGAAGCAGATATTCATCCTGTTGTAATGCCATAGCGGCTCCAACAGAGATAGCCTCTTGTCCAATTCCTGAAAACCACTTGCTTATTTTCCCCTGTCGAAGTAAGACCAACATTTTCTCTTCAATCAGTCGGGGATAAACCAACTCCCGGTACAAGGACCGAAGTTCTGCATCACTAATGCCTTGCCGCTCAAATTTCATGTTGGAAAACTTTGGTGCAAACTTAATCACCCTACTTGGATTCTCCTACTAATCGCTATTTACCTTATTCAATCTAATTGGGGATATTGTTCTAGGAATGCAGCTTAATGCAAATTAGATTCGGCAGGTGTTTGAAATCGTGCTAAATTTTTGTTTTTTTGTATAAAATACCTTTATCCCCCATGAAAATTAATTTGAATCTAATTTCCTTTTTAATCTTTTCCATTCTTCTGTCAACTGGTATTTCTTCTTGTTCCTCTGAAGGTTGCACAGATGAACGAAGCGATAATTATGATTCTACTGTAGACCAAGATAATGGCAGTTGTCAGCCGATTGAAACCGTGCGGAAGTTTTTAGCTACCTATATTGTAACTGAGGCCTGTTCAAATGGTTCTAGTACTCAGAGTTATCTTCAATTCGTGGAGGGAGACAAGTTCGAATATGAGTTCAAAATCAATCACTTTATTGATCAGGAAGGGACTCTTGGGGTATTGACCTTAGGTCAAGGTAAATTGGTGGCAGAGGTTTCTCAATATACGTTCACCATTCCAGCCCAGCAAATGGATACCTTAAGTGATGTTTGGTATGTTGGTCAAGGTTTTTTGTCTGCCGATCGAATCGAATTGCAATATCAAATGATTGATTCCGCAGAAGCAAATCCAGCCGATATGGTAAAGCGGGATTGCGAGATGTTGGGTCTTCGGGTTAAAGTGGATTAAATGAAGGCGTACCTTCTTGGACTGCTTTTAGTAGGTTTCTGCCTTGGTTTAGGATGGGGGTGTGGGGAAGAACAGGGTTGCACCGATCCCCGATCTGATTTTTATGTTCCAACCGCAGAAATGGATGATGGCTCTTGTCGGGAAGATGAGATGAAAGCCAAGTTTACCGGGACATGGACGTTTATGCGGCCCGATAGTGTTTTTTACTCTGCCGTAATAACTCCATCGAGCAGTGGAGGAGATTACAAGGTTTTTTTAAGTTCAGATTTAGGCTACTCGGCCCAAAATGTATCCATTCAGCCAGGGCTCTTTATTGATAAAGATGTGGCTAAGATTCAATTTTGGGATGTTTCAGGAGCAGGCAATGGATCCTTCGACAGTTTGGTTATGAAAAAAACAGGTCCCGACGCTGCCGAATTGTATTGCTACTTTAAAGGGTTTGCTTTTATTCCCAATGGGGCTCAAATGCACTTAGGGACCCGATAATTTTTCCCTTTTAATCTCGTTTTACAGGCATGAGGTCTTCTGTATGTGGTATTTTGGCCTGGGCATTAAGCATTTTGGTTTCTCCTTGCATAGCTCAGAATCCGACCGACCCTGCTACGGATACGGTTTCAAAGTTGATTGTGCTTCCTGAGTTTGAAGTTTTGGAATTAAGAGTCTTCCCCAAAAAGAGATTGCAGCGTAAATATGATCGTTTGGTACAACGGGTTAGGCGGACCTATCCATTGGCAAAGGTGGCTGGGGAACGAATGAAGACCTATGCCAGAGTTGATGCAACGGGGCGCCGAAGAGATAGGAAGGAACTCATACAGCAGTTTGAGCAGGAGCTAAGGGAAAAATACGTTAGTCAGCTAAAGCGCATGTCGTTCGCTGATGGTCGTATTCTTTTGAAACTGCTTGATCGTCAAACCGAATTTACTTCGTATGAATTGCTGCAAGAAATGAAAGGAGGTGTTCAAGCCATGTTTTGGCAGGGTGTGGCAGGCATGTTTGATTATGACCTAAAGGCCTCATTTAGTCCTGCTGACAATACCGAGGATAAACTGATTGATGAAATCTGCAGAATGATTGATTCTGGTAGGTTGAATTAATTACCGGGCCGACTGAACTACCTTCCGGTATAAAGTTTCGTATTGTGGAAGGATGGTTTCTAAATGAAAGGTATTGGAATGTTGGATGCAATCGTTGGAAAAGGCCTTGTACATGGCAGGGTTAGAAAGCAACTGAAGGGCATTTTTGGCCATATTTTCAAAATCACCCACTTCACTTAAAAAACCGGTTTTTCCATGAATTTGAACTTCTGGAAGGCCTCCGGCATTGGAACCTATTACGGGAATTCCACAGGCCATGGCTTCGAGGGCCGAGAGGCCAAAGCTTTCGCTTGCCGATGGCAAAAAGAAAACATCAGCACAGGGTAAAATACTAAGTGAGTTTTTGACCTTTCCTAAAAACAGGCAATGCTGTCGAACTCCCAGTTCTTCAGCCAAATTCTCAGCCATATTTCGTTCAGGTCCATCTCCCACCATCAATAGTCGGGCAGGAATTTTTTTAACGATGAGCTGAAAGGCTTTTACCACATCTTGAACACGCTTTACTTTCCTGAAATTGGAAATATGCATCATTACTTTTTCTCCATTGGGAGCAGCAATGGCTTTGGTACATTCTTTTTTTTCTTGGGCTATGGCTTCCGGGTCTATAAAATTGTACACAACATCAATTTCTTTGGTGATGCTGAAATGCTTTAAGGTTTCTTGTTTTAAATATTCAGAAACGGACGTTACCGCATCGGATTGATTGATGGCGAAACTAATAACCGGTTCATAGGATTGGTCTCGGCCAACTAAAGTGATATCGGTTCCATGTAAAGTAGTGATAAATGGAACCAGCCGACCTTTGGTTTTTAAAATTTCCCTGGCCATAAATGCGGCAGGAGCATGTGGAATGGCATAATGCACATGGATTAAATCTAGGTTTTGCTGCAAAGCAGTTCGTACTAGTGTAGAGGTTAAGGCCACTTCATAGGGGTCAAAATCAAACAAGGGGTAATCCGGTACCATCACTTCATGGAAAAATACACCTTGCTGAAATGCATCCATGCGAACGGGTTGGCTGTATGAAATAAAATGAATTTCATGGCCAAGGCGGGCTAAAGCCTTACCTAACTCTGTGGCCACAACTCCACTCCCACCAAAAGTGGGGTATAAAACAATTCCAATTCGCATTCTTACTTCTTTAAGAGGTCAAATGACTAAAAACTTTTACTTTTATCCTATACCATTAAGGTTATTTAAATGCCGACACCCGCAGAAGAGAATTATCTAAAGGCCATATTTAAGTTATCGGGAGAACTGAGGCGTTCTGTTTCTACAAATGATTTGGCCGAAGAGTTGAACAGCAAGGCCTCTTCGGTGACAGATATGCTTAAAAAACTTCACGATAAAAAGTGGGTGAAATACCAGCCGTATCAGGGAGCAGTTTTAAGTAGAAAAGGGCATTTAATTGCTGCAAATGTGGTTCGAAAGCATCGACTGTGGGAGGTTTTTTTAGTAGAGACCTTGAATTTTAAGTGGGATGAGATTCATGACATTGCAGAGCAATTGGAGCATATTGTTGATGAAAAACTATTTCACCGTTTGGATGAGTTCTTAGGATTTCCGGAAGTTGACCCTCATGGAGACCCCATACCCAAGGCCGATGGAAGTATTAAGCACCACAAGAACAAAACCTTATACGATATATTGCCAGGAGAATCGGCCGAATTGGTTGGTTTAAAAGAGCATCAGCCGGAATTCCTACAGTATTTGGATGGAATTTCATTAAGGCCTGGAGCCATTGTGCATTTGTCAAAGCGTTTTTCGTACGATCAAAGCGTGGTGATTTCAATCAACGGGGGGGCTGAGTTGATGTTGAGCCAACATGTAACCCGCATGTTATTAGTGCGTAGGACGAAACCCTGATTTGGGATTTCGGATGTGTTGGACTACGGCGACAATCCCAAACAGGAGTCCTGAAACACAAACCATGCAGGGGCCCGGTTCCAAATCAAATTGGAAAGCCATGGCGTATCCTATGCCTACACTGAGAAATCCTTGAATGGCAGCTATAGAAAGCATGCTTCCCCACTTTTTTGCCAAGAGCCAAGCTGTTGAAGCCGGTAAAATAAAAAAACCAAGCACCAAAATAGCTCCAAATGCATCAAAGCCGACAACAATGGTCATGGAGGTTAGGCCAAGTGTCCAACGTCGAAGGCCTGCCACGGGGATTTGGGTGGCTCTGCTAAAATCCTCATCAAATGCCCAACATTTTAGCTGTTTCCACTTTGATAGAGCAAACCAGATCCATGCCAACCCTACCCAAATTTGATTCCACATTGGGATAGGTAAGAGGTCATACCAAGTTCCTGAGGTTGAATATCGGAACGGAACATAAAGCAATTCTCCGTACAAAATGCAATCGGGATCTAAATCTATGTTTCCACCCAGAGCTGTAACCAGTAAAATTCCGAAGGCAAACAGAGAGGTAAAAACAAATCCCGTACTGACTTCAAACCAAACTCCGCCAAATTGACTTAACTTTTCTATTAAAAAAGCCGCCAGAAAGCTTGAAATTCCCGCAAATAATAATACCTCAGGTCCAGATCTAGAGCCAGAAATCAGATAGCCAATAACCAATCCAGGAAGGACGGAATGGGCCATGGCATCGGTAAGCATGACCGAGCGCCGCAGAACCAAGATGCTTCCACCCAAGGCCGCCTGAACCATGAACATTAAAGCCGTAAGTACAATTAAAAGGCTCATGCGTTTTTAGGTGGTATTGGGGAGGCGTGTGGATCTAGTTTGGGGTGTTTCAGTTCTGCTGCGATTCTGTCTTCGAACTCATCATCCAGCATATGTTCAATCCATTCGGCGTTTTCATGTACCCGATCTTTAGAAATGGACAACTGTTGGTGCAGATAGGTTTCCCATAGCCTATGTTTCCGGACAATTCGTTCCGCCTTAGTTTTCCCTTCGGGAGTAAGATTCCAGTGAAGGGGTTCGGCCTCAACAGCCAATCCCATTTTTGAGCATCTTTTTGCCGCTTTATGGTGTTCGATGGGCAGAATGCTTGAGGGGGAATTGAACATGAATTTCAAGGCGTTTTCTTCTTTCCATCGATTGGATTCTTGTTGTCTTGCCCAGCTTTTCATCGCAATCCCTTTTTTGGGATAAAATAAAAAAATGGGGGCTGCTATTCCAAACAGCATAATAACCATGAGGGCCCCCGTACTCATAGCTGGTAGGGTGGCAGAAACGAAACCAGCCCCTATCGCAGAAATCAAGCAACTAAGCAAAGCAATTCGAATAAAGGAAGAAGGCTTTGGCCGAATAAAATGTCCAATTGCCGAGGGTGTGAGAAGCATGGCTGCGCTGAGGATGGCTCCTAAAATATGGACTGTTGCTGTAAGTACAAACGCGGTCCAAAGGCTTATGGCTATTGAGTAGGGGCGCAGCGGGATGCCTGAAAGCTGAGCAAATTTTGGATCAAAAGCCTGCAGCCAAATCCATTTTTGAAAAACAAAAAACAAAGCGGCACTAAGGGAAAATAAGCCAATCAGGAAAGCAACATCAGAAGGTAGAATTGTAGCGGCTTTGCCCAAAAGAACATGTTGAACCCCCCAGAGGGGAATTCCGGAGCGTTGCAATTGTCCCATCATGAGTAAGCCGGCAGAAAAGAAAACAATCAGGATAATTCCAATGGCTCCGTCTTTTGGTATGATGGTTTTTTGTTGAATGTAGTGGATCAGCAGCAGGGCCATCGCCCCCATACCTGTGCCTGTGATGTACAAGGCCACTGAATTCCCAGCTCCAAACAACCAAACAGATAAAACAACACCCGGAAAAATCGAATGAGAAAGAGCATCGCCAATCAATGCATCGCGGCGTAGATAGGCTGGAATCCCAGCAATGGAAAGGGTCAATGCGGCGAACATACAGCCAGCTACAATCCATATGGCCTGCTCGGAGATCATTGACTTGATGCATTTGTTAACGTGTTCGGGCTTTGTCCTAATTTATTGATGAGGTCAGATAAAATAGAAACATCGGTTCCGTAGGCTGTTTGCAGGTTTTCAAGGTTGAAAACCTTTGGAGTTGGGCCTGCAGCCACCAACCGGGTTTGAAGTAAAATAAGATGGTCAAATAAAGACGCGGCAGTCAGTAAATCGTGGTGAACCATGATAATACTATGGCCTTGTTGTTGGTAATGGGAAAGAACGTTCAGGATTCGTTCTCCCGAGGCTGCATCCACTCCTGCCAGGGGTTCATCCAAAAGCAGCACATCGGCTTCTCTGGCTAGGGCTCGAGCTAAAAAAACGCGTTGGCGTTGGCCTCCAGACAATTCTCCAATTTGACGTTTTTGAAAATCAAGCATGCCGACCGCATTCAGGTATTCCTTGGCTTTTTCTTTGTCTTCCTTTGAATAGAAGGGCCCCCAAGAATTGGTTTTAAATCTTCCCATAAGAACCACATCTAAAACTTGGACAGGAAAATTCCAGTCTACCGAATTAAGCTGAGGGACGTAGGCCAGTCTGTTCTTTAATTGTGCGATGGGTTGACCAAAAAGTGTGATATGACCGGTTAGAGGTTTTCGTTCTCCGAGCATGGTTTTGAGCAGGGTGGATTTGCCGCTGCCATTGGGCCCGATGATACCGATGAAAGAGGGCAGGGGAATTGAAAAATCGATATTCCACAACGCCGTATTTTTCCCATATCCTGTGGTTAAATTATGTACTTCAATCATAGGGGATTGGGGTTAATAAAATCCTGGAATTTTCAAGAACCATGCCCGGCCAATGGTTCCCGGGGTTGTCGCCAGGGGCCGGAGCATCGGTGAGTAAAGGTGGCCCGATTGAGATTGCATGTCCGCGTTGCCGGCATCCCAATTGAACTGCCTTCATCGTTTTAGCCATGGAGTGGACTTCGGTGTAGGCGACCTTAATGTTGTTCTTAACCAAAAAATCCACCATGGCATCTACTTCATAAACGCCAAATTCTGCAGTGGTAGAAATGCCCTGCAAACTCATTTGAGTAAGTTGATATGCTCGACAATAATAGGAGAATGCATCGTGAACCGAGCAAATGCTTTTGTCTGGTTTAGATCGTTTTGCCCAGGATTGCCGCAGAAATAGGTCTAGCTGGATTAATGAATCGATGAATCGGGTATTGGGGGAAGCCAAGGCCGGATTTAAAGCCTTTGCCAGGCTATCTGCCAGTTGTTTTCCTGCTTGGCCAAATAGGAGAATATCAAACCATATATGTGGGTCATACACATGCTCATCGAGTGGGATTAATTTAGATTTTGGAACAAACTGAGCGATGCTTATGCAGGGTTTTTGAGTGGATAAAAAATCAAACATCGATTCCATGTTGGCTTCCAAATGAAGTCCGTTGAATACAATAGCATCTGCGCGCTGAAGGCGCTGAACATCTGAAGGTACAGGTCGATAGGAGTGTGGATCTACACCTTGAGGGAAAAGAACATCAATGGTGCATGAATCTGAGAGGTGAGGCCGTATGGCATCGGCCAGCATTTGGGTGGTAGTTAAAACGATGAATTGTCCCTTTTGGGTTTCTATGCGATTTGAATTGGGGGAGCAACCCAGCGCAGCAATAAACGTACTAATCAACAGGAACCTCAAAACTGAAATTTACCCAAATATAAAGAAAAATTTAGGTTAATCTAAATATTGGAACTGGGCAATATGAGATACCTGATAAACACAAGTTTAGAATTAAAAGGTTCAGGTATTGATTTGGCCTTGCGGCAGGGATTGAAACGGGTAGCCCGCAAAACGGCAGCGGCGCGGTCCGCGTGGTGCGGAGGCGACCTTGGGAGCCACCGTAAGCCCGCTGGACCGCCCAGCTGCCGGTGCGGACTACCGTTGAAAGCCCGTTCGCCGCCCCAGAAATAGTATTAAAAACTTGATTTTAAAGGAATTAGAATGGGTATCCGATGCCAATATTAATTCTGAGATCTTCGGGAAGTTTGAGGCGGCTGATGACCCAGCGTTGGTCGGCGGGTTGGGTGGGGTCGCGCATGGGGATGGCGAAATCGGCGCGGAAGATGAAGAAGCCTAGATTTAGACGTAGTCCAATGCCGGAACCGAGCGCAAATTCATGCCAAAACCGATCCCATGCAAATTCGCCCTGAGGACGGTTGGGGTCGGGTCGGCTAAGCCAGATGTTGCCAAAATCGGCGAATAGAGCTCCTTCCAAGTAGCTGTAAATGGGGAATCGATATTCAGCTTGCCCCAGCAATTTGATTTCGCCGACTTGGTCAACGCGTCCGCTGCTGGATTGTTGGTATGAGCCTGGTCCTAAGCTTCGGGGTAGCCAAGCTCTTAAGTCGTTTGCTCCCCCGGCGAAAAAGCTTTTTTCAAAGGGAAGAACCTGGGTATTTCCGAATGCTCGGCCAAAGCCGATAAACCCGCGGAATGCGAATTGATATTTGGGCGCAAGAGGAAGGAAATATCGAACGTCAATTTCCGACCTGAAATATTGTGCGAAGCGAATTCCGAAAATTGAAAATTGCCCCAATGAATCAGCGGATTGAGGGGAAAATAATTGATATCCAAGGCTTAACAAATTGCCACCGGCTTGAACATTAAATCTGGAAAACAATCTAGGGCCATTTTTGCGCCGGGAATTGCGGGAGAAGGAAACGGAGACAGAGGTGGCTTGAATGTAGTGTTGGCGAAAGCTGTTTTTCACGAATAAATCGCCCGTTTCCTCCAAAAACTCTTCGAAAGCCGTGGTTTTGTTGATGTTGATTAAGCTGATTTCAGCCAAATTAACCTGATAGAAAAAGCTGTAGTTTCTGTTGATCCATGGTTTTTGAGAAGGAGGTTCCAGCCATTCGTACCCGAATAAAAATGAAGAAACCGTTCGGTCGTAATCGGGTCTGTTCTGATAATTGATGGACAGCATGGCTCTGGTTCTGGGTTTTGCCCATTTGCTTAAGGCAAAAGGTGCCAAAAATCTGGGTGTTGAAAGGGTGAGTTGCCCTCCCAGCTCAAGGGTATTGAAGGGTAGCGTTCCTTGTTGAACGTCTAGGCTATCTCCTTGAAGTACTTGGATTTCAGCACCAGCATTGATTCTGAATTCGAGGATTTCAGCTCCTTTGAAAATATTTCGATTGGTGTATGCTGCGCCAAGGCTTACACCCAGGTTGCCATCGGTATTGGTGCCTTGCAAATCGGTAGAAATGCTTTGATGCGAGAGTGGAGCCAATTCAATTTCAGTATCGAGGGTATCGATGCGCTCGCCGCTGATTCTGGGTTTAAACCGAAGGTGTACATATCGAAATACCTTTAAATCGTTTAAGGCGCTGCGGGTCCGTTCTTCATCTCGTGGATGGTAAAGTGAGCCTGAATTCAGGTAAAGACTTTTGCCCAATGGTTTGGCTCGGATTTCGGGTTTTTCGTTAAAATGGAGCGAGAAATCTGGGGTAATTATGGAATCGGCGAGGCGGGTTCCGGATTTATCCATGCCGGCATGGGTTGCAATGCGTACATCGCCAATGATGAAACGGGGGTGGTGGTCTAAAAGAATGGAATCTCCTTTGTAGGCAATGCGGGCATTTGGATTATCTATATTTAGGGTGAGTTCAATTTTCCCGGATTCTTTGAGCGTATCTGCCCAAAACAGGATGTCGTTTTTATCCATCAAATAAAATCCGGCGTCTCTGAAAATGCTCACCAGACGTTCTCGTTCGGCGTCCATGGCATCCAAGTCAAAACGAATTTCTTGTCCGGCTTTAAGGTTTAATGGACTTAAGTACCGGTGTTTTTCATTCAGCCATTCCAGCGTAGGATCTTCTATGTCTGTTTTAACCTTATTGATGTAATAGGCAGGTCCCCGATGAATTAAATACAAAACCTCCGCCTTTTTGTGTTTGGGGTGGAATGCGATTGAATCCGACACAGTGGCTCTGAAATACCCATGGTTTTTCAGAAATTGGGTGATTTGTTTTTTGTTGCGTTCTACCCGAGCGGAATCGAGTAAAACTGGGGCTTCCCCGATTTTCATAAGCCATTCACTGAAGGTAGGGCTTTCGCTTAGAAGTGCTTTTGGTTTTTTCCCCAGGTTGATTCGAACTTGATTTTTTTTCCGGATGATTTGATTTAGGGAGTCTCGCCGCAAATTGAGCTTTTCTCTTTTTTCGGCTACCTTATTTGGATTTGGGAGTTCATGAATTTGTAGGTAGAATCTCCAAATGCCGAACACTTTTTTGTTGGGAAGAGGAGTTAAAAGTTCTTCGATGTTATCGGAGTAGCGTTGTTTTGCATGGAGCTCAATGACCGATTGTTTTTTCAGCAAATACTCATTTTGCTGTAGACGACGGGTTGGGGAACAACTCCAGAAGCTCAAAAAAGCAAGAATCCCAAGGGCGGAAAACCAAGCACAACTCTTGCTTTTTATGGCACAATGCATACTGCGAAGGTAATCCAATTCAATGTGGTATGTAGCGGAATAGAACGGAATAGGTATATAATTGCACCAAAATTTAAGGTCTAAGGCATTGAAGAAGGAGTCAAAACCAAAAGGGGGTTTATCTTTGACATATGGAAGAACTCTCCAAGGCCAAGCAAGCTCTTTTTCGTCGCTTGTCAGACAAAAAATTTAGGCAGGAAAGCAGACTATGTGCTGCGGAAGGGTTTAAGTGCATTTCAGATTGCGTGCGCTTTGGCTGGAGTCCTGAATGGATTGCTGTAGAATCAAAGCAGATAGAACAGGTGAAGCCTTGGGTTGCCGATCGGTTTCCATTGTATTTGCTTCCCGATTCCGGTTTGTCGTTTCTCGATAATCCGAGTGGGATGTTGGCTGTTTTCGCTATTCCCAAGCCGGTGGCCTTGACAGAACAGGGGCCGGTTGTGGTATTGGATGGAATTCAAGACCCCGGGAATTTAGGCACCATGCTTAGAACCTGCCATTGGTTTGGGCTGCAGCATATTATTTTATTGAAAGGAACAGCAGATGCCTTCGCACCAAAAGTGGTGCAAGCGAGCATGGGGAGTGTAGCGGCCTTAAATGTACACACGTTGGATACGGCGGAATTAAGAGATTGGAAAGACCGAAGTCAAATCCGATTCTTGGTTGCGGCTTTGGGAGGAGAATCGATGCTTAAAAAACAGCGCGTAGATTCGGTTCGGGTAGCCTGGGTAATTGGAAGTGAGGGTAGGGGAGTTCGTTCAGAAATCGCTGAGATGGGAGACGCTATTTCCATTCCATATTTTGGCGAAATTGATGCCCCCGAGAGTTTAAATGCAGCAACTGCATTGGCTCTTATTTTAGGCCATCATTTTTTTGACTAAGCCGTAATTTTAAGTTCTTTATTGAGCATTTTAACCAAGGCCTTCCCTTCGGTTTCTTCAAGTTGAAGACCAAATCGATATTCTGCACCGGGTTTTCCAAATCCACAATTTCCGCCTGAATCAACCCAGAACGAATCATAAAACCAAGCCCCTTTTTGCTGTTTATTTAACCAACGAAAGGCATTTTTTTCTTTAATTCTAAAAAAATAAGGCTTTCCGGATCTTCCATGCACATCGCGCCTTAACATGCATTGGTCTCCATTTAAATAGAGTGTTTCAATCCCATACTTTCTGAAGTAATAGGCACGGGTGATTTTTACCAAAAAATAGGCCCAGAATGCCAGAAAAACAGCCAAGTAAATTTTTAAATCGGAAGGGTAGTCTAAAAACAGCGCGGAGCCAATCAGCAAGCCGGATGCTGACCATGCCAAAATCCAGACTTTCATGATGTTGAGTTTTTGGATGTCTCCAGGTTTTGATGCTTTTATGCGAACGGTAAGCCCTTCTTCGCTCTGTTCAAATCCTATGCGTTCAGAAATAAATTTCATGGGGCGATTTTCAGTAACTTCAACAGCAGATTTCGGTTTTTTGTTTTGCATTCCACCATATAATATCCGGAAGGAAGTTGGCTTAATGAAATTCCTGCGGCCGGATTATTCGGGAATTCCTCAAGCATTAATCGGCCTGCCACATCAAAGAGCCTTAACTGAAGTATTTCTTCGCCCTGAGCCGCAAGAACTGTGGCAAAATCGATGGCCGGGTTGGGATAGATTAGCCAGGCTTCGGTGTTGGGGGGCTCTTCAAATCCGACTCCCACCACTTGAATCCATTTCTCGATGGAATCTGAGCCGCATGAATTGGAACCGCTCAAATGAACCAGGTATTGTCCATTTTGCAGATAACTGTGGGAAAGCGAATCCATTTGCTGATGGCTTTGTCCGTCGCCCGTTTCCCAATTTAAGGTTAGATGTGGTGCATTGGGTTGAAAAACAATGGTTCCATTGCCGACTTCATGCCAGCTGAAATCTAAATTTAAAGGGGCTTCAACTTCAATGTTCCCATGCCAGATATAGGGCAAGGAGGAATGATTAAAGCGAAATTGGTGGGGGCCGGTTTGTTGGAAGGAAATGCTGGTTGAATTTACCCAGCCCTGAAAAATAATTTGTTGGGATGAATCTACTACCGTCAACTCCGGATTGCCTCCGGAACCGCCGTTAATGGATGTGAATTGCGTTGGATTGATCTGACATGTTGTTGCATAGGGTTGAGGTTGTACATTCCATTCTAGGGTGTCCAACCAAACGGCATCTAAGGCAAGATCACCCTTGCTTCCTCCATTAGTAAACCCTTTAAGCAACAATTGATACGGCTTGCCAGGGATAAGATTAAGCGGTTGGTGGATGGTTTGCCAACCCGGATGGCTTCCTTGAGAGGATGCGATTGAATTTTCTATTCCGTTGGGCCCCAACACCTGCAATTGGATCGATTCGACATCTGAGCCAAAGGCATGAAATGCAGCGTACAGGTGTAGAGGTTGAGGCGTTCCGGTGAAGCAGGGACCAAAAGCCAGAGAGGAGGTAGTGGAACAGAGGCTGGATTCCAAATACACATATTTTCCGCTCCCCGTTCCAGGAATGGCGTCGGTGGTTGGCCCTGTTCCGTTGCTGGGCGTGGAACCGCTAAATATGCGCCAATCCAATTCGTTGGATGGCTCATTGAACCATGAATTTCCGATTGAACAGGCAGGAACAAGGCAGGAATTGGTATTTGGGCAGAGCGTTGAATTTTCGAATGTTTCCAAATAGGGCAGGGCAGTTTCAACGGTTCCATGTACAGTGTATTCTTTTGACATGGCATTGTTCCAGGAAAAATCGTCGTTGGTGGCGGATATGGAAACCTCAATCAGCAGGTTGGATTGGCCGGAATAACTGAATTTTTGAGAGAAGGTATGGTTCAATGCACTTTGAGGATTGATGTTGGGTAGCGTATCAACACTTAATAGCTGTCCATTGATGCGTAAGGTAAGGGAGCAGGAGCCCGATGGGAGTTGGCCCTCATTTTTTATGACGCAGGTAATGGGCAGGTCTTCATTTAATAAGCAGCTTGAAATTGCAGTTCCCGGAGGATAAGCAAGGTCTTGAATGGCCAAATCTGTGTTTACAGAACACCGGATTAGGCTATCTCCGGCGGGAATGGCTCGGCAGCGTTTTCCGATGCCTCCCCAGATATCCATGGGGGCTACTGCCCACCAACGTCGGACTCCTCCCCAATCCTGATTGGATGTCCAGTGGTTGCCCGAAACCGTATCTACTACCGAAAAGCCTTCATCGGTCATGGCATAAATCAACCAATATGGAACCGAAGGCAGACCATTCCAATGCATGACCAAGCGCGAACTGCATAAGGTGTCAATCTGTATTGAATCTGCAGTGGGTAGAATGGGAAGTCGTACGCTTCTGCACAACTCTTGGCCGGCATGGATGAGCCGGTAGATGATTCCAAAACTTTGAAATCCAGAATTTAAGGCATGATCTATGCGGTGGAATCCTGCTGAAAATCCATTGGAAAGGGGTTGCCAGGATTGACCAAAATCTGAACTGAATTCAAGGTTTGTTTGGTTGGAATGGGTATAAAAATCAACAGAGATAACATCTTGGGCGCTGGCAGATTGACCTGCCACCGGAGAATTGAAAAACGAAAGTGAATCGCTACCCCACCATGTAAGGGCAACTTCCTGACCGGCTGGAAGGACTGTGTTGGCGGTAATGCGAACCCAATATAGTCCAGGCATGGGTTGTTCGAACTGAACCTGTTCAACCGTGTTCAAATAATCAGGACCTTCTTGTGCCGGCAGAGAAACTGCATTTGGATTTGGCGCCCAGGCTTGTTTCAGGATTCCGATGGGATTGGTCACCGCCAGGTCAATGTCGTTCACCAATGGGATTGGGTTGCTGGGGGAACCGGCGGGATCATTCCAACAGATTAGAAATTTAAGCTGGCCCGGGTTGGCTTGAATCTGGATTGGAATCCAAAGCGTGTCGCCTGCATGAATGAGCACGGAAGTATACTGACCCAATTGCAGGGCCTTCATGGCTGCATCTGTTTTTAGTAACCCAAAACCATAACTGAAATCGGGCCCTGGCAATCCGAGGTCTTGGGCCGTATTTAGCATATAGGCCCGGATTAAATTGGAAGGGGCGAAGGAGCCATGCTGATTTAAATATTCCTGCTGAAGAAGGGCAAAGGTGGCGGTAGCAGCGGTGGCCGAAAGTGAGCTTCCGCTTTGCAAGGTATATCCTGTTGGAGCAAATCCAGAGGTGGTGTACAACAGATTTCCGGGAGCGACCAAGTCTGGTTTAATTCGGCCGTCGGTAGAGGGGCCTTTGCTGCTGGAGGGTGCGATTTGGTTCGAATTTAGAAGGTTGCCAATGACGAGGGCATTTTTAGCCAATTTATGGCCCCCGGTGATGGTTCCCCAACCTGGTCCTGCGCCATAACCGCAATCTGAATTCCCTGCGTTTCCGGACGAAAAAACCAAACCAAGTTCAGGACTCAATTCCATTTGTTGGTCGAGGAAGGCAGAAAGTGCCGTATATCCGGCATTGCAACCGTCTCCGTACGAGGTATTTAAAACCACTACCGAATCCGAATACAAGGCCGATGGGAAGGCGAAAAAACCGGAATTCTGACTGGGGTTAACGGAATAATTCCACACTTGAATTTTAGCTTCGGGCAGGTAGCCTTGGGCATCGGGTTCTACCATACCAGAACCAGCCAGCAGTCCGGCCAGCTGATCGGCATGGTCGGATAAGTTGCCTGTAAAGGTAGCGTTGCTTTGGTTCAGTCGTTCTCCAAAATCGGGGTGATTGCCCACCATGCCGTCGTCGTTAAGGCCCAAGCGAATCCCTTGGCCCAATCGGGTTAGGTTGTTCAGGGCATTCCAACGGGTCATGCCTGTGTGGCTATTGGATAGTAGGCTTTCGGGTTCTCCTGGGGTAGGTGCAAGGTCTGCCCATTCAATCGGAAATGCACTGGCAAACGATTTCCAATCCCCATACCGACCTTCCCAGCGGTAAAACCCATAGCCAAAACCGAATGCAGCCGAAGAGTCGGGGGGAATGCGATTGGATTTAAACCAAATGAATAGGGAATCTTGCAGAGAAAGAGCATCGATCTGCTTTTTAAGTGCAGGACTGCATGTGTTGTACCATGCAACAGGAGCTTTTGTTTGAGCACTCACTGTTGAAGTGAACGCACAAACCCCAACACCGATGAGGGCAAAATAGCGAAACAGGTACATCACATTCAAAGGTAAGAATTGATTTTAATCGATGCAGGTCAAATGGCATAGAGGGTTGAGGCCGAAATTTAATTCCGTACATTTCGGTCATGATTGTGGATGTTGTTACTTTATTTCCGGAAATCATTGAATCGGCTTTGGCTCATTCCATACCACAGCGGGTTATGGATAAAGGTCTGGCGCAACTGAATTTAATTCAATTGCGGGATTATGGTCAAGGGAATTACCGACGGGTAGATGATTATCCGTATGGTGGAGGAGGGGGCATGGTTATGGCTTGTGAGCCTTTGGCGCAATGCCTGGATGATTTGTTGGCGGCAAACTCCTACGATGAGGTCGTGTATCTGAGTCCAGATGGAGTACCGTACAAACAACCCTTGGCCAATCGGTTGAGCCTGTGCCAACGGCTTTTGTTGGTTTGTGGTCATTATAAAGGAATAGATCAGCGCATTCGTGACCGCTATTTTACTCTGGAAATTAGCATTGGTGATTATGTGTTATCGGGGGGAGAATTGGCAGCGGCAGTTGTCGTCGATTCCATTTATCGGCTATTGCCTGGAGCCATTGGAGATGAAACCAGCGCGTTAACGGATTCGTTTCAGGATGGATTATTGGCTCCTCCAATCTATACTCGGCCGGAATGTTGGCGGGGTATGTCTGTTCCCGATGTATTGTTAAGCGGGCATGAAGCTGAAATTTCACGTTGGCGGCATGAGCAGGCCTTAAAGCGTACCCGAGAGCGAAGGCCGGATTTGCTGTCGGGAGAAGAGTGAATCGAACAGATATTTCATTTTAAGGCGCCTGCGGGCGGGATTGACGAGGTAAGCCCGCAAGCAGCAACCGGGCTGGCGGCAGCTAGCCAAAAGAGCGACCAGAGGAAGCTCCTTTTGGCAGCCTGCCGCCCCCGGTTGCTGCGCGGACTTGCCCGGAAAGCCCGAAACCCGCCCCCAAAAAAATTAAATATTTTCAAAATCAAGAGCTTGGTTTCCCTTTTAAGACAACAAAAATGGAGCTTGTTGTTGCTGCTATGCACAGGCCGGGGAACAGCCAGGTCCACCACAAATCAGGATGTTGAAGGCCCAGGCGCAGCATTTGGCCCCAGCCCCAGTGTTGTGCCGGCAGGCCTATGCCCAGGTAGCCCAAACTGCCCTCGAGAACGATGAATCCCGATACCAACCAAGCCAATTGTGGAGTCAGTAAAATGAACAGTTTTGGCAATAGATGAACGGTGAGGATTCGGTGCCAAGGCAAGCCAAGGATGTGCGCATTTTGAAACTCAGTGCTGTTGAAATAATGCTCCATTTTTCGTTGACTGAATTGCGCTGTAGCAACCCAAGACGTGCCCCCGATGAGGGCAATGAGGGCACCATAAGAGCTTGGATTGATGCTGAACAGGAGCAGCAGGCCCGGAATAGAAAGTACAGCCAACATCAGAATTTGAATCAGGTCAGGAAGCGGAAGGCGCAAGCGGAAACCCGGTAGGGGAAGCCACAGCAAGACGACTCCAAGGCCCAGGCCCAGAGCGATCAACGGTAGGGGGAAAATGGAAATCCAGCTCAGTGCATACCCCAGCATGGAAAGTAAAAATAGGAGGAGAATGAAGGATAGAACGGGCACTTTTGGGCGTATATTTCGCGATAAAATCAGGGCCGAAACCAAGCTAAGTGCAAGGCTTAAAACCAACGATGGAATTGCAAACATAATCAAGGCCGGAATGCCGGAAAGCAATCCTAGGGCTAGGTCGCGACCCAGGTGGTCGGTGCCCAGTACAGCCCCAGCACTGCCCGGAGCAAGCCGCCCTTCCAGCATTGGGATTTTTCCGTTTTGAAGGTCTAAAATCAAGGATAATAAAAGGCCCAGGCCTAAAATAAAAATCCAACCCCATGCGATGTACTTGCTGGTTTTCATAGCTCGTTTCGTGGGTTTGACTGAAACAGGCCGTTTAGAAAAACAGTAATCCATGCCAGTACCGAAGCCAATAGCATGCAGCCCAACACAATGGGTTGATCGTTTTCTGATACTGCTACCCAGGCCAATCGGCCAAAACCGGGGACCCCAAACATAACTTCTACCACCACAGTGCCACTAAGAATCAATGGAAACCGTTGTAGAAAAAACGTCAGGATTAAAGGGAGTATGGCTCGGAGGGCATGGACAAAAAGAGCATGCAAGGGCCGCAATCCTTTAGCCAGAGCGGTTCGGTAATAATCGTGTTTGGTTTCTTCCTGCATCCAAAAATGAATGTGGGCACTCAACAAAGAAGAGTGAACCAATACGAGGGTAAGAATGGGTAAGGAATAGGCTTTAATGATTTGAACGATGTTTTCATTTTCAACCGTTGGGGGAAGGGTAGATCCGCCCCAATCAAAAGCAAGAAAAACAAAGGCCCCCAATACATAGGAGGGGATGATGGAAATTAAAAACATGGGTAGAACCGGGAACCTTAGAAAGGTTGACACCAGGCCCAGTACCAGACCAACCATGCAGCTGAGGATAAACGCAGGAAAGGCAAACCGAAGGGTGGATTTGGCCGCGTTTAAAATCAAGGGTTTCACCGGAAGGTGATTTCTAAGGCTGTACCCGAAATGTCCAGAAATCAAGCCCTGATTCTGTTTTGAATCGCCAAATGCATACCGGTGAAATAGATTGTTGGAATGGAAATGAAGGCTGGGTAAAGCTGAAAACCAGTTCTGTGGAATGGGTTTTAAGCTCCGAAGATGAATGGGTAGGAAGGGGGCTGAAGCAACCAAATTGCTGTCTTTTGTCAACGATTCAAACACCTCAGCCGAGGGAAGCTGCTGTTGATGGTGCATGGATTTGAACCAATGTATCCAATCCAATCCATGTCCATACTTAAAAATTAAAATTCCAAGCGTTTTCTTTTGAGGGCAATTTGGAAGGCCGGCATAATCGGAAGGAAGAATACTTGGCTGTAAACTAACATAGAAAGCCGGGGCATCGGAATTGGGAATGAGCGGAGCATTTTTATTTTTCGAATTTGAATGGACTGCGCCTTGAGGCAGGGTTAACCCAAATCCAAGCAGCAGAATACACAAGAAAGAGAGGCCCATTTTCAAGGCGAATGTCCATTGCTTGAAGACCCAATTCATGCCCATAGATAAAAAATTTCCCAGGGTAAAGATAGGTTAATTGATGGCTGAAAAAGGCTGCTGCGATTTTGCCGGGGAGCTAGCATGAGAGGGCAGGACCGTTTTATGTTTCCTTCTTTAAGGTGAGGTCTGTATTCCCAAGCTCGCGTTGCCAACGAAAAATCCGGGGGGCGAGGCCAACACAACCATGTTGTGCCAGCGTTTGTGCGTTGCCACATACCGCTGACTAAAATACAAAGGTATCCAGGGCGATTCCTGTAAAATTAAATCCTGCAACTTAAGCAGGCATTCGCGCCGCTGCGTAATGGATGAGCTGCTGGCCATTCGTTCCAACCAGGCATCGGAGCTGTCGCTTCCAAATCCGGTATAATTGTGTCCTCCATTTGTCCAATTTTCCGAATGCCAAATTTCTTTAATGTGGGTTGCGCTTGGTTTTCCTGAAAAACTGCTGAGTACAATGTCGTAACTGCGGGTCTGAATGGCATCGAAAAACGCCGCCGCCGCAACTCCCTGTTTTTCGAGTCCTATGCCACATTTCAACCATTCTGCCTCCAACACCGCCACCAAATCTTCAGAAACCCGAGAGGTTGAGTTGTAAATAATCCGTAGCTTCAGTTCTACTTTTTTTCCTTCAATGGTTTTATCCAATATGCCGTTTGCATCTGAATCTTTCCAGCCCAATTTGCCCAGACTGGCTTTTCCTTGTTGTAAAGTAAAGGAATGTGCTGGTTTGGCGTAGGCTTGACCGGGTCCCAAATGTCCCATAATAAAAGTTGCAAGAGCCGGAAGCTCGAACACTTTTTTTAAAATCGTTTCTACCGGGGTTAATTGAGAAATAGCGAGCCTGAATTGCCGATCTGCCAATATGGGATGCGCTTTTGTTTCTTCAGGTCGCGTGTTGAAGGCTAAAAAATTTAAGGTTTCGGTTTGAATGGCTGTAAGGTGGTAATGCTGTGCAATGTTGGAGTTGGCTGTAAAACTGCGGTAATCTTGGTGAGTTAAATACGGGAATACATCTGCCCGCTGATACTTCAAGTGATTTTCCAACCCTGTGGCATCGCCCAGCCAAACGTAGTTCAGCGTATCGGGCCCGGGCTCACTTCCATTTTTAACATGTTTAGAGAGGCGTACGTGTTGAGAGGGCTGAAATAAATCCAATGCATAGTGGCCTAGGCCTTTACCGGGAGAGCTAATGTTCTCAGTTGATTTAAGTCCAGTTTGTTCTAGGTTCGGCCCATTTTTCCCGGTCCAGGGAAACGTTCTTAAGGCGAACTGAGGATCCCATTCCGATTCACGTAAGATGGGCAAGTCGCACAGATTTTGAATGCAGGCAGAATCGCTGCCTGAAAATCGAATGCGCACAGTGGAATCGTTTAAAATGCTTAATTCCTGGATGAATTCCAGGGCATTTTCATAGGCTGGGTGTGCAAAGCCGGGAAGGGCAAAGGCCTTTAAACTAAAGGCTACATCGGCCGCCCTACAGAGCGTAGCATTGCTGCCTTTCTCAAAATACCGATCTTGGGAAATGCACAGTTGAACTGTTCCAGGGGCCTTGGTGGTAAATTGAACATTGGTCACTAAATCCGGTTCCGGCAATCCGGTGAGCGGATTTGTTTTCCATAGGCAACCATGAATTTGACCTTGAATGGCCAAGCCGGAAGAGGTAACATTCCAAAAAGGATTGAGCGAAACGGGAATGGAAGGCATGGAAACCTGAATGGAATTTTCAGTGGACCAAAGGTTGTTCCATGGGCTGTTGGTCAAGCGTTTATACGGTTCCAAATTCAGGTCAATGGCCTTGGAATCTTCGGTATTGGTTCCGAAGAATCCGCAGCCGATTAGCCCAAAGGATAAGGTGAGCAAGGGTAAAAGACGGTATGGGTTCACTATTCAAAAATAGGTATAATTTGATTCTACGCAGAGTGTCGAAAATCCTTGAAAAAAATATTTGCTTCGTTGCTGTGAATGATTACTTTTGCAGTCCACCTTGGTGAGGTGGGTGAGTGGCTGAAACCAGCAGTTTGCTAAACTGCCGTACCAGCAATGGTACCGGGGGTTCGAATCCCCCCCTCACCGCCAAGGAATTCGGGGTGTAGCGTAGCCCGGTATCGCGCCTGCTTTGGGAGCAGGAGGTCGTAGGTTCGAATCCTGCC
>JAQCBQ010000017.1 GCA_027621385.1 Bacteroidota bacterium
CTGCTCCCGCTTGCAGTATGGCCTCTAATATGTAGGGCAAATCGGTGGAGTCGGTATCGGGATCGAGCTTAATAAACACAGGTCTTTTGATGGGCAACTCGTCTCTAACCATGCACAGGGTATGTACTAGAGATTTAATTCGATGCGCATCTTGCAGTTCCCTCAATCCGGGGGTATTTGGAGAACTGATGTTGATGGTAAAATAATCGGCATAGAGATGCAACTGCCGCATTCCTTCGATGTAATCGGCTTCGGCATCTTCATTGGCAGTCAGCTTGTTTTTGCCCAGGTTCGCTCCTAGAATAAATCCATTGTGGTTGCGTTTTTTAAACTGTTCCACCAAATGCGCAATGCCCAAATTATTGAAGCCCATTCGGTTGATAATGGCTTGATCGGGCAGCAATCGAAACATTCGGGGTTTTTCGTTCCCAGATTGAGGTCGAGGCGTAACGGTGCCCAATTCGGCAAATCCAAAACCAAAATGCGCCCAGGAATCCAATAAAACTCCATTTTTATCCATTCCTCCAGCCAGTCCAACCCGATTTGGGAAGGAAATACCTGCCAGGGTGATTTTTCCGCTCGAGGTCAAGGGGGTTGTAGCTAAAACTCCGAGCCGCCGCCCAAGATGCAGCATGCTAAGGGTAGCATTATGCGCCGTTTCAGGGTCTAAAGCAAAAAGAACTCTTTTTGCAACAGAAAACATTATTTACCCATTTTGGGAGTAAATACATAGCGAAGACCTCCCGTCATAACCAATCCACTCTCCGTTTTTTCCATGAAAAAGATGGGCACCTGAAAGGCCAGAGAACAGCGAATGCGGTTGCTGATTTTCACTTCATTTCCAATCATGGGTTGCATAAAAAAAGATTCTCGATTGGCCAATGCAGCACCTAAATCTAGCCGTACAAAAGGCAGCATAATCCCCATAGGAAAATCATAGCCTGCCTGAGCTGCGATGGTAGGGGCCAATTGCCCAAGCAATCGATTGCCGTTGGGTACCATGCGCATTTCTTGGTTTGAGAACAAGCCCACATTTCCGCCAACCGTTAAGCCCATTTTAAATCGAAATTGGTACTCAATGGAAGTGGAAAAAAAAGGCGTACCACCGTATTGAAACGAAGGGCCCGCTCCGGCATTCACTCCGATGGAATGTTGGGCTTTAACGCTAAGCCATGAAACAGCGTAAAAAAAGACTACAAATAGGGCGATAAAAAATCTAGGTTTCTGCATGGCATTGAATGGATAAAAATTTAAGACCTTTGTGCAATTACAAAGGTAAAAAAACTGAGCAGATGAACATCCAGTGCATATTACTAAGGCATGGGCAGAGCGCCTGGAATAAAGAAAATCGTTTTACAGGTTGGGAGGATGTCCCTTTAAGTTCAACGGGCATTGAAGAAGCCAAAATGGCAGGGCAATTGTTGAAGGAACATGGAATGGTTCCAGAAATCGCCTTCTCTTCCTATTTGCAACGGGCCATAAAAACCTTGTGGTTGGCGTTGGAAGAATGTGGTGGCATGCACATTCCCGTTGAAAAAACCTGGAGATTGAACGAAAAACATTACGGAGCCCTGCAGGGATTAAATAAAGCGGAAACGGCAGCGAAATATGGCGAAGACCAGGTTTTACTCTGGCGCAGAGGATATGCCGTCCGGCCTCCCGAATTGGAAGCCAACGACCCAAGGCATCCCAGAAACCAAACCAAATATCAGTCTGTTGAACGAAGCGAGTTGCCCGGAACTGAATCTCTAGCTGACACAGTGCAGCGCATGCTGCCCTTTTGGAATTCTACAATTGTCCCTAGTTTTAAACGACATAAAACCGTGTTGATTGCCGCCCATGGAAATTCACTTAGGGGTATTGTTCAGCACTTAAAGGGCTTAGACGAAGAAGAAATATTGGCCCTGAATATTCCAACCGGCATTCCTTATTTGTTTGAACTAAGTCCTGAAGGCCATTACATCTCAGACCGCTACCTAATGGAGGAAGATGAATTGAATCGCCGTTTGGAAGAAGTTAAAAACCAGGGTAAGGCACACTAAGAGAATGAAAACCTGGGCGATTGGAGATGTGCATGGATGTGGAATTACCCTTCAGTCATTGTTGCACCGATTGGGGCCGGGGCAGGGTGACCATGTGATTTTTTTAGGCGATATAATTGACCGAGGCAAGACCATGCAGCATGCCTGGAAAGCCATTCAGGATTTACAAAAATCAAAGGTGCAGGTCACGTTATTGAGAGGCAATCATGAAGATGCATTGCTAAATGCCTTGGAAGAAGAAAAAAATCCACCCAAACGAAAATTATTTAAGAAGAACATTCCCATCGCCTTGAACACGTGGAAATCCTTTGGTGGAGCAGAAGTTTTAAAGAGCTTTTCTGCATCCAAACCGAGCGACCTACCTGCTGATTTTCTTGAATTTATTGCATCAAGTCGCTTTTATTTGGAACTGGAAAAATTCATGCTGGTGCATGCCGGATTCAATTTTAAGCACGAGCCATTTTACGAAGACGTCCAATCCATGATGTGGCTCAGGGAATTTGATGTGGATCTTGCAAAAACGGGCGGGCGGCGCGTTCTTCATGGACATGTGCCGGTATCGCTCGACCTGATTCAGCAAACCCTTGAGCAAACGGCCTTCCATTTTATTGATTTAGATAATGGCTGTGTTTACCGCGACCGTTCGGGAATGGGCAATTTGGTTGCCCTAGATTTGGACACTGAAACCTTACATATACAACCCAATATTGAACCTTACCAATGAGTTTGTACATTATTACCGGAGGGCCAGGCTCAGGAAAAACCAGTTTAATTCAAAGTTTGGAAAGCAAGGGATACCGAATTTTCCCTGAAGCTTCCCGCATGGTGATTTCCGAGCAACAGGAACAGCCCTCAGGAACCCTTCCCTGGACCGATTTGCACGGATTTCAACATTTGGTTTTTGAGCGCCAAAAAAGAGATTACCACGCCGCCAAGGAACTACAGGACATCGTATTTCTTGACCGTGGGCTGCCCGATGGTTTGGGATATATGAAATCGGGAGGCTTACTGATTCCTCAAGAATTGAAAGAAGACATTGTTCAATTTCCCTATGCCGATACCGTATTTTTAACTCCCCCTTGGAAAGAAATTTACAAAAACGATTCGGCCCGTTGGGAAGATTTTGAAAAGGCCCAAGACATCTTTTTCTCCCTAAAAGAAGTGTATGAAGATTTGGGTTACACCACCGCCACCCTACCCTTTGATAGCATAGAGAAAAGAATCGATTTTATTTTGAATTGCATTTCAACTGGGAAAAAGGGTTCGTAACTTGCAGGAATGGATGCAGAACAGGCGCTATTAACCTATTGGGGTCATTCCAAATTCAGGCCCCTTCAAAAAGAGATTGTAGAGTCCATATTAGAAGGCAAGGACACCCTGGCCTTGTTGCCCACCGGTGGAGGAAAAAGCATTTGCTTTCAGGTTCCCGGATTACTGCTTCCGGGGATGTGCTTGGTCGTTTCTCCATTGATTGCCTTGATGGAAGACCAGGTTCTTAACTTGAAACAACGTGGAATATCTGCCTATGCCATTCGTACCGGACAAACCAGCGGCACCATTCGATCTATTCTGGACGAGTGCGCCGAAGGCAAGGTGAAATTTTTGTACGTATCGCCAGAGCGGTTGATTTCGCCCTTGTTTCTGGGGTATTTGCCCTATTTAAAGGTCAGCATGTTGGCCGTAGATGAAGCGCATTGCATTTCACAATGGGGATATGATTTTCGCCCGCATTATTTAAACATTCATGAAATAAGACCCTGGTTTCCAAAAAGTCCAGTATTGGCGCTAACGGCAACGGCTACCCCCGATGTGGTTGTGGACATTCAAAAAAAACTGGGATTCCCTGAGGTCAATGTGTTTCAAAAGTCGTTTAAGCGCGCCAATTTAACGTATGCCGTTGCAGAAACCGACAACAAACTAGACCGATTGGTCATTTTCTTGCGGCGGCAACCCGGATCGGCCGTGGTGTATGTGCGAAACCGAAATAAATGCGAGCGAATTGCAGACTGGTTAAGAAGCCAAGGCTGGGATGCCGATTATTACCATGCCGGGCTAGATTCTGCCGACCGAAGTAAAAAACAAGCCTACTGGATTCAGCAACCCAATGCCATAATGGTAGCCACCAATGCCTTTGGAATGGGAATAGACAAAAGCAATGTAAGAGCTGTGGCACATTTGGACTTGCCCGATACATTGGAAGCCTATTTTCAAGAGGCCGGAAGAGCCGGTAGAGATGAAAAAGCTGCTACCGCACTGCTTATTGTACATCAAAAAGACAGGCAAAGCCTGATAGAAAATTTAGAGCAGCAATTCCCTACTTTAGATGAGATAAAGCTGGCGTATGAGGCCCTGTACGCCGGCAGCTACATTTCGCTTGGAGAAGGAACAGGGAGTGTGATTGAACTGGATGTAGAACAAGCGTCCAAACGCATAGGAATTGTTCCCCAAAAAATCCATTCTGCCCTTGGCCTTTTAGAAAGAGGTGGGTATGTGCAGTGCATAGAACCGGTTGAGGGAGTATGCTACATACAGTTGCGGGGCGAGCCAAAGCAGCTGCGCAGCATGATTGTATCGAAAAAAGCCATTGAATTGTGCGAACGGCTCATGCGCAAAATTCCAGGTATAGTAGAAGAAACAAAAGGCATTCGATGGGATCAATTGAGGCGGTGGACCTATTCGGAAGAGGACAGCACCTGGCAGGAGCTGTTAAAAGAACTCAGCGACCTTGGGGCCCTGTACTTCTTTATGCCCAATTCAGAACGAAGAATAGTGCGCTTGTTGACCGAGCGGGTGCCTTCGTCGCATGTACAATTGGCCGCCTCTGTGTATCGAGACCGGAAAGAAATAGCAGAGCAAAAAATGAAAGCCGTTGACCGGTATGCCTTTGATCGAAACAGCTGCCGCCTTTCTATGCTGTTGACCTATTTCGGCGAGGAAGATGTAGAGGCCTGTTGCGTTTGCGATGTTTGCCTGACCCAGCGGCAGAAAACAGGTCTTGAGCAGGCATTGAAACAAGCGCGATTGGAAAAAGAAGAATGGAGGCTTGAAGAGATAAAAGATCGTTTTCCGGGCATTGGCTCCTTTAACGAACCTGTTTTTAGGGAATGGATTGAGCTTGGCGAAATTGAAGAAATTAAACCTGGACTGATTCGATTTACGGGAAGGGGCACCTAACTTATGCACTTTAGTTCAGCGCATACTGCAGGATAGGAAATACAAATCCACGATAACCAATAAGGTGTAAAATAATCAAATAAGGCCTGAGCGCAACCTTACACCCCATCATTCAAACCTAGAGTGGGCTTGCGGCAGGGATTGAACCGGTTGCCCGCAAGGGTGCCGGCGGCAGGTGGCGCGTGGCGAGGAGGCGACGCGAGGAGCCACCGCAGCCCGCTGCCACCCCGCCCGGCAACCGCGGACTACCGGAGAAAGCCCGTCAGCCGCCCCAAAAAACACTAAAAACCTAGTACTGTAGCAGAGCTGCGCCCCAAGTGAATCCACTTCCAAACGCCGCCATGGCAATCAAATCGCCGGGTTGAATTCGGCCTTCGGTCAGCGCTTCATGCAAGGCCAAAGGTATGGAAGCCGAGGTGGTATTGCCGCGGTGATGGATGTTGGAAATCACCTTTTCTTCTGGAAAAGAGAGCGACTTAGCCACCTGCATAGATATGCGTTGATTGGCCTGATGTGGAATGAACCAATCCCATTGCGAAGGCGGAATGTTGGTGCGCTGAGCCAAGGAAGTAAGCGCCTCATGAAAGCGCTTTGTGGCATGTTTAAAAACAGCGGGGCCGTTCATATAAGGCAGCATTTCTCCGGTTTCAATCATTTCGGGTCGGCAGATTGGAGAATTCCGGGTGCCGGGATTTTTCAGCACCAGCTCTTCCGCAAAGGCTCCCTCAGCGTGAATCAAACAATCCATCAAGCCGAACCTTGGCTGATGTTGCGGCTGGGGCGCGGCTTCTAAACACACCGCAGCAGCGGCATCGCCAAACAGCACAGAAATATTTCGGCCCCTTGTGCTTAATTCCATTAAGGCCGACTGGGCTTCGCTGCAAATGAGCAAAACACGCTGAGCCAATCCAGATTCTATGTAGGCCCGCGCCACCGAAAGACCGTAGATAAAACCAGAGCATTGGGCTCGGATATCCAAGCATGGAATGTTGGGTAAATCCAATTCCCGTTGAGCCAAAACACCCGCCCCCGGGAAATAATAATCGGGGCTCAAGGTCGAAAAAATAAGCAAATCAGGGGCATTTCGGTTCCAGGAAGCGGCCGACATAGCCTGAGCTGCCGCCTTAGCGCCCATGGAAGAACAGGTTTCTGAAGTCAGGTCGGCAAATCTTCTGGATTGGATTCCACTTCGTTCTTGAATCCATGCATCTGAGGTATCCATAAGGTGTTCAAGCTCAGTATTGCTCACCTCACGTTTGGGCAAGTAAGCGCCCGTAGATTTTAGTGTGGCTCTAATCATCGCTTAAAATTAATCAAAGAAAATAGAGTGTTGTGAATGAGAGTTGTACTCATTCCACTCAAATCGGATCAATCAACCCTTGTAAGGAAATGTTGCATCGTCATTCCCAAGCCTTTCAATTCGTCAAGAATGGGCCGGTACACTTCAGCATGAACAGGAATTTGAACTCCCCGCAGTTTAATCCCTTCATTTAGAATCAGCTTGGTAGCGATGGCTAGGGGCAGACCGACCGTTTTAGCCATGGCGGTATGGGTGGGATTTTCTCCCTCTACCACCAGGTGGGCTCTAAGTTCGTAATGGGTGTTGTTCAATTTATATTTTAACAAGTGGAACATCACAATCATGTCCTTGTCATCCGGATTCAGGGTCCACTTTTTTTCCAGAACATGTTGAAGAATCTGAGCTGGAGTAGCAGGCCTATTGAGTCCAACCGGAATGGGTTCAAACAGATTCAGCCATTTCAGTTTTCGAAACTCTTCCGAATCCAAATCCAATCTGAGCACCTGAGCCAGTTTTGTTTCCACACTATCGGTTGGGTGGTAAAACAGAAAACTATTGACAAAATCGCGGTGGGTCATGGATTCAACACCTTCCATTAAATAGGTATCGTCTGTCATACCTAATTGCACGAACAAATCCCAGGCCCGGCAAAATCCGACTCTGCGCATGGTTCCTCTATACAAGGTCTTTATCCCTTTCAGATTATACAGGTCGAGGTATTTTAATGAGTCTCGATTTCCATACACTTCGAATTCGTCATACCCCTCCAATTCAATCACCTCTGTTCGGCGAAACACCTTGTGGTAAGGGATGTACTTGTACTTCCCTTCGTGCAAGAACTTAACGGCTCCGCCGGAAGCTGCCAACACCACATTTCGGGGGTTCCATGTAAACTTATATTTCCAGGGGCCATTTTCGCTTTGGGGGGCCATGAGTCCGCCGGTATAGCTTTCAAACGTATCAATAACACCTCCTTGTTGCCTGACCTCGTCGATGAACTGCATGGCCGTCATGTGGTCTATTCCCGGATCTAGGCCCAATTCATTCAGGAACAAAAGTCCTTTGTCAATGGCATTTTGGTGCAGGCTTAGCATTTCCTCAGACAGGTAAGAGGCGGTCAGAAGGTGGCAGTTGGCCTCTAAGCACAGGCGGGCCACCCGAGGATGCATAAAGGGGGGAAGCAGAGAAATGACCAATTTAGAATCGTGGAGTAAATTAAGCAAAGTGTTGTCTTCGTTGACATCGGCCAGCGTTCCCTGAATCCATGGAAACTGATTGAGTTTCGTTTGCAAACTCAGGGCATCCATGTCAACCACATTCAGCGTCCATGCGCTGTTTTTTGTCCATTCGGCCAGGTATTCAATCATCACAGTTGCAGACTTGCCTGCGCCTAAAATCAAAATGTTTGGGGTGTTCATAGCTGGATTGGTAGGTCGTCTATCGGGGTAAAGATAGACAAGGGAATGTTGAAACCTGCCTCAAGGCAGGTCACATTTAACAACTTTAAATGAGGTTCAGCGCCAGCACAAGCTTGAACCTGTCTATCTTTGTGTATGCAATTCAGTTCAAAAATTGGAGGCATTGGAGCTTCCCTTGGCTTCATCGGAGTCATATTAGGGGCCTTGGGGGCGCATGCCCTGGAACAGATTTTGGAAGTAGAGGCGCTGGAGAGTTTCAAGACAGGAGTTTACTACCTGCAATGGCATGGGTTGGTATTGGTGGTGTTTGGGTTTGCCACCCGGAAAGAAGAACGCATTTCGGGATATTTACGTTGGAGTATTGGTTTATTTGGACTGGGGATGTTGTTGTTTAGCGGTTCCATTTTCGGCTTGGTGTTGTTGCCCTTATTGGACTTAAATGTTCGTTTTTTAGGTCCTGTCACCCCCCTTGGTGGGCTTAGTTTAATGGCGGGCTGGGTTGCTCTGTTGTTGCATTTTATTCGACCACAAAAAAATAAGTAATGAACCTTCCTTCTAAATGCCTTCTGGGCGTATTCATTATCCTGACTGGTTTAGGCTGTTCGGCCAACATAAAATCAACAGCGGCATCGGCGCCGATTGTTCAAGAAAACCCCAAGGTCTTTTGTGGTATTTCATTTTTTAGCATCGGCTATGGAATTGACGTTCAGGGATTGAAGGCCGTGGACAATTGGGTAAAATCCAAAGGGGATTCCCTGCAGTCGATTAAACAGGCATGGGGAAGAGAAGGCGAGGTTGATTTTTGTTTATCAAGCCATCAGGAAGAACCCAGAACCCAAGTTTGGATTCAAGAGCTACGGACTTTACTCGCTGACTTTAAAAATTGTAGAATTAGCGGAGAAAATGCATGCAGAAGTAGAAAATAAACTGAAACTGCGGGAATAATTCATACTTTTGAAACAGCCATTATTCACCTAATAAAACCACCCAAATCAATGAAAAACCTAGGAAATCCAAGTTCTTCAAATCTCGAAGAATTGAATGGCTTAACCACTTCAGGCAATGTGTTTTGGAATCTTTGTCCGTCGGAACTAATTGAGCATACGATTTTAGCAGGGCAAGGCAAATTGATCGACAATGGAGCATTGGCTGTTGAAACGGGTGAATTTACAGGTCGAAGCCCGAAAGACCGATTTATTGTAAAGGATGCATTGACTCAGGATGAAGTTTGGTGGGGGAACCACAACCTTGAATTTGATGAGTCGGCATTTTTAAAATTAAAACAGCGCATGCTGGACTATTGCTCGGCTGCTGATTTATATGTGCGCGATGCATGGGTTGGTTCGGATGAGCGGTATCGGGTTGCAGTGCGGGTTGTGAACGAGACCGCTTGGAGCAATTTGTTTGTTTACAACATGTTCATTCGGCCCAGCAGCGGTGAAATGAGTTCGATTAAGCCGGAATGGTTGGTGCTCAATGTACCAAGTTTCAAAGCAGTTCCGGAACGGGATAAAACCCGTCAGCATAATTTTGCCATTGTATCGTTCAGTCAAAAAACCATATTAATTGGAGGAACGGGCTATACCGGTGAAATTAAAAAGGGCATGTTTTCTGCCTTGAACTTCATATTGCCCACACAGCATGGGGTTCTTCCCATGCATTGCAGTGCCAATGTAGGCGAAGCTGGAGATACTGCTCTGTTTTTCGGATTGTCGGGAACGGGTAAAACCACCCTTTCAGCCGATCCAGAACGGCTGTTGATTGGGGATGATGAACACGGTTGGGCAGATTCTTCCGTTTTCAACTTTGAAGGGGGCTGCTACGCTAAGACCATTGATTTGACGGAAGAAAAAGAACCGGATATTTTCAGGGCCATTCGGTATGGTGCCTTATTGGAAAATATCGGGATAGATTTAGCGACCCGCCGTCCGGACTACTCCGATTCTAAGTTGACTGAAAACACTCGGGTATCTTATCCGTTGCCTTATATTGATCGAATTCAAGAAGGTTCTATTGGGGCTGAGCCAAAGCATATTTTTTATCTAACCTGCGATGCCTATGGCATATTACCTCCCATTTCGAAATTAACGGCAGAGCAGGCTATGTATCATTTTATTTCGGGATACACGGCCAAGGTGGCAGGTACTGAGGCCGGAATCACAGAGCCCCAAACCACGTTTTCGGCCTGCTTTGGAGCGCCTTTCATGCCTTTGCATCCGGCCCGCTATGCCGAAATGTTAGGTCAACGAATTAAAAAATCAGGGGCTCATGTTTGGTTGATTAATACAGGTTGGAGTGGCGGACCTTATGGAGTTGGAAAGCGGATGAAACTGAGCTATACCCGTGCTATGATTCGGGCAGCCATGAATGGCGAACTGGATGCAGTTTCATTTGAGGAACATCCCATCTTCGGATTGGCTATGCCTAAAACATGCCCAGGGGTTCCTTCTGAATTGTTGAATCCGGAAAGCACCTGGGAGCGGTCTGAGGATTACCAGAATGCGGCCCTAGCATTAGCTCAAAAATTCCATACCAATTTTGAAAAATTCAGTTCGGCTGCGGCAGAAGCAATTTTGAATGCTGGGCCCAAGATTTTGGTCAAGTAATTCATGGTCAGACTGATTTACATCCTAAGTCTTGGTAGCTTTGCCTTTATTTTTGGTGGAATTCAGAGTTGCAGCTCTCCGCTAAAACTGGTTCAGTCTGAAGGTTCATACATTACGTTAACAACATCGGCCGAGGATTCAACCGTTGCACTTTTATTGAATCCCTATAAAGATTCCGTTCAAAAAAGCATGGGCAAAGTATTGTGCAGTTCTGAAGAGGCATTGCCTAAAATAAAGGGTGAAGCGGAAACAGCATTAGGCAATTTAATGAGTGACATTGTTTTGAATGAAGGGCAAAAAATGCATAAGGAAGTTCAGCTTTCCGTTTTAAATTTGGGTGGAATACGGGCTTCATTGCCACAGGGCAACATACGGTTGGGCGATGTGTACAGTTTAATGCCTTTCGACAACCGCATCGTCCTTATTCGACTTGGGAAAAAGGAAATTCATGAGATGGTACAGTACATTGGGAATCATCTTGGTACCCCATTTTCTGGGATGGCACTTCGCTGCCGAGAGGGAAATTGGTTGGGAGAAATTCAGGGCGTTTCGGCTGAAGCATCCGATTCCATATTGGTAGCCACATCTGATTTCTTGGCACAAGGCGGTGACAAAATGAATTTTTTCTTGAAAGGCAGAATCGTCCACGACCAAGGAAAATTGCTTAGAGAAAGCATTGTAGATTATTTGATATCCATTGATTCCAAGGGGCAGAGATTGTCGAAGGCCTTGGATTATAGAATACAACCCTGCACAACGCCATGAATCGCCGAAGGTTTCTACGTACAGCCGGTATTGCCAGCCTAGGAATGGGTTTGTCGGGGCGAGCATTGGCCTATGGAAAGGAACTTGAGGAATCGGAATGGATGAAAATAAATGGCCTGACTCGTTTGGTCATTTTGCACACCAATGACATGCATAGTCATTTGGAGCCATTTTCAGAGCAAGACCCGAAGTATCCTGGGCAAGGTGGGATGGCAAGAAGAGCGGCCTTAATTCAAAAAATAAGGGATGAGGGCCATGCGACCCTAGTGTTGGATGCCGGAGATGTATTTCAGGGGACGCCATATTTCAATTTATTTAAAGGAGAGCCCGAATTTCGATTGATGTCGGCGATGGGTTATGATGTAGGCACCCTTGGCAACCATGATTTCGACAATGGGATTGATGGATTGGCCAACATGCTTCCACATGCGAACTTTCCCTTAATCAATGCCAACTACCGATTTGAGGAAACCGTACTTTCTGGATTAATTCAGCCGTATCGGATTGTGCGGAGGGGTAAATTAAACATTGGAATTATTGGAGTTGGTGTAGATTTACAAGGTCTGGTGAGTCCGGCACTGACGGGTAAATTATCCTATCAAAATCCCATTCCTATCGTTCAGGACCTTGCCCACCGGTTGCGATCGGATTATTCGTGTCAGTGCGTTATCTTGTTGTCTCATTTGGGCTACTCGTATAAAAACGATCAAATTTCAGACTTGATTGTAGCGGAACAAACCGACGGGATAGATGTCATTATTGGAGGTCATACACATACATTTTTAGATCGGCCAACGCCGGTAAAGAATAAATCGGGTCAGATGGTATTGGTTAGTCAGGCGGGTTGGGCCGGACTTCGTTTAGGCCGATTGGATTTAACCTTTAGCCCAAAAGGACAGGTTCAGAATTTCGATTCTTCATTGAACGAAATTTCTAAAAAAACAATAGGCTTTTAATTTTTTTTTACATTTTTTTCTATCAATATTTGTAGGACGCTTCGGCACTACCTTCTAAAAATTGTACTGAGCCCGTACAAATTGATTTTCAGTGGGTTGTTCGAGTTAATTTATTGAGTTTTTAAACAATGTCAGATAACATTCAAGAGATATGGGAGAACTGCCTGAAGGTAATAAAGGACAATGTAAGTCCCCAAAGTTTTCAGACTTGGTTTGCCCCCATTATCCCCTTGAAATTGGACAATCAGGTATTGACGATTCAGGTACCTTCCCAGTTTTTTTATGAATGGTTGGAGGAACATTACATCACCTTACTGCGTCATACCGTTCGGAAGACCATCGGTCCAAATGGAAGGTTGGAATACTCCATTATTATGGAGAACAGTTACCATTCTGAGCGTCCTCATACGGTTCAAATTCCTACTTCCGAGGTACGTGCCATAAAGAATCCGGCCATCAGCATGCCGGTAGAAACTTCAGGGGAGCATTCCATACGGAATCCCTTTGTTATCCCTGGGTTGAAGAAAATGCATATTGAGTCGAATCTCAATCCCAACCACAGTTTCGAGAATTTCATTGAGGGCGATTGCAACCGTTTGGCGCGTTCTGCGGGCTATGCCGTAGCTAAGAATCCTGGTGGTACTTCTTTCAATCCCTTATTGATTTATGGAGGCACAGGTTTAGGTAAAACGCATTTATCTCATGCCATTGGCATTGAAATAAAGCGTATGTTTCCCAATAAAACGGTATTGTATGTACCGGCAGAAAAATTTACCACTCAATTTATTGATTCGGTTAAAAACAATACCTCATCTGATTTTGTCAATTTCTATCAATTGATGGATGTCTTGATTTTAGATGATGTTCATATTTTAGGTGGAAAGGAAAAAACGCAAGATGTATTTTTTCATATTTTCAACCACCTTCACCAAAGCGGAAAACAAATTATTTTAACCTCCGACAAGGCTCCGGTTGATCTTCAGGGCATGGAGCAGCGTTTATTGTCTCGATTCAAGTGGGGTTTGTCTGCTGATCTTCAAGTTCCAGAGTTGGAGACGCGCATTGCCATTCTGCATAAGAAGCTCTACAACGATGGAATTGTATTGCCTGAGGATGTTATTGAATATCTGGCCTATTCCATCAACACCAATGTGCGGGAATTGGAAGGGGCATTGATTTCTTTAATTGCTCAATCTTCATTAAACCGCAAGGAGATTAATCTGGATTTGGCTAAGCGCATGATTGATAAATTTGTGCGCAACAATGCCCGGGAAATTTCCATTGAGTTTATTCAAAAAGTGGTTTGCGATTACTTTGACCTTCCTATTGATTTAATGAAATCAAAAAGCCGCAAGCGTGAAGTAGTTCAAGCGCGTCAAATTGCCATGTTTTTCTCTAAGCAATTCACCAAATCATCTTTAGCCAATATTGGGGCGCAGTGTGGGGGAAAAGACCACGCCACCGTATTGCATGCCTGCAAAACCGTCAACAATCTAATTGAAACGGATAAGCAATTTAAGGCGTATGTGGACGAGCTGGAGAAGAAAATCAATATTCAATAATCGGGTTCGATTTCCTTCCAAGGCAGGTTGTATTGTACGTTTAACTGCCGATTAATTTTCGGCTTTAGAAGAAGGCATTCATTGTTCTTATCGGCATCTCAGCAACAATGGTATTCACAGGGGGTTGAAATACCTATCCATTATTTTGATTGTCCTTTTCCTGGGCTTCCAATTTTGTATTGAACATGGTAGGAAGGAGCAGTAAATCGCTCAACAGCGCCACCACCATAACCGTGGCTGTCAGTAGGCCAATTAACCGAGTGGCCATAAAACTAGACAGCGATAGCACCAAAAATCCGGAGCATAAAATAATGGAAGTGATGACAATGGGTTTCCCGGATAAAACAAAGGCATTTCGAACGGCCTCTGACATAGGCAATCCCTTTTTCAGTTGCACCCGTAATTGAGCTAAAAAATGGATGGTATCATCAACGGCTATGCCGAAAGCGATGGTAAATAAAACAGCTGTTGAAATCTTCATTGAAATGCCAAACCAGCCCATAATTCCGCCCAAAACAAGCAAGGGCATGAAATTAGGCAAGAGCGAAATAAGAACAATCTTGAAGGATCGAAATAAAAAGAAAACAATCCCCATGATAAAAGCGAAAGAGAGCAGCAGGCCCTGTCCAATATTCAGGGCTAAATTCCGATTGTTCTTATCGATCAATTCTGCCGTTCCTGTTAGGGTAACTTGCATGGGTGCATTCCCAATAATTTCGTTTAAAACCGGTTCAGTTTTTTGCCTCAATTCAAAGGCCTTTTTACTTCCAATGTCCTTGAACAGCGCTTTCATTCGAGCTGAGCGAAAATCTTGAGTAAGATAAGCGTCCAATTTACCTTGGCGCTGAAGCATTCGAATTTCACGAACAATTTGCCTTAACCTTGAGCTTGATTTAGGGATTTGAAATCCATCTGAATGCCCTCCAGATAAGGCTCGATTCCCAATTTTCACCATAGCTACAGGTGAAAAAATAAACCCTGTTTGATAGACTGCATGCAGGGTATCTTCGATTTGCTGAAGCTTAGCTAGGATTTCAGGTTCAAATAAATCCAAGGTAGTATCGGTAATTTGAATGGCCACTTCCATTGGCCGAGTTCCCTGAAATTGTTCACCGAAGAAGGCAAAATCACGGCTAATTTTAGAATCTCTGGCCAGGTCCTCCAGCAATAAGGTGTTTTCTCTAACCTGAATGGCTCCAGTCAAGGCTAAACCCACAAGAGCAATTGCCCCAAGCCAAATGATGCGTTTGTTGTTTAGAATTCGTTCAATGCTTCCCTTAAAAAACCAAGTCCAATCCACCGATTTTCGAGGTTTAAATCGGTGACCAAATAAAATAAAAAAAGAGGGCAAATAGGTTAAGGAAAGCAGATAGGCAATTCCAACTCCAGCGGCCGTGTAGAGTCCAAAATCAGAAATTGGGTCAATTCCTGAGGTGGCCAATGAACCAAATCCAACCATGGTGGTCATGGTGGTGAATAAATTAGCTAAGCCAATGTTTTTAAGCGTAAGCAGGGTAGCTTCTTCAACGCTTGCCCCGTTGGTTCGTTCCTTTAAAAACTTCGTGAGCGAATGAATGGTTACCGAAAGTCCTACTACCACCAGAATGGTTGGAATGGCGCTGGCCATAACATCCATTGACTTCCCGGTAATTTCCATGAAGCCCAGGGTTATAGCTACGGCCAACATCACCATGCTGAGTGGAGCCATGATGGCGACCCAAGACCGGTACATCAAAAAGAGGATGCACACCATGAGCACAAATGCGATGGCTAGAAATAAGACCAGTTCGCCCTGAATTAAATCGATATAAAAGGCCTGGCCTACACAACGGCCTGCAACGTGGTATTCATCGAAGTTAAAAGAGGCGACCAAGGCGTTCACCTGATTTGATAGTGGCCCGCAGGCAGTATCGCCAATATAGGGAGTATGATTCACGACCAAACAAACAGAATGCGCATCTTTGGAAAACATGCTGCCGTAATATTCTGGCGTTTGGCTAATACTTATGGAATCTTCGGCTCTAAATTCGGGCGATTCAAATCTAAGATATGGGAGTTCCACCCCAAATCCCATTAAGGGGTCTCTGACGAATTTACGGATGGATGTTGGCGAGTTAACTTCTTCTACAAATCGGATTGATTTTAGGGAATCGGTCAATTGATTTACCTTTTCAAGAAATTCGGGGTCGTAAATGCTTCCATTGGTTTGGCTCAAACCAATGAGGATAAAATCGTTATCGGGACCGAACTTTTTCCGAAAATCTTGAAAAAAATGCGTTTCCTGGTCATTTTCAGGAAAAAACGCCTCAAAATCATAATTGTAATCCACCAAAATAGCACGCCAAATGCTAAAGGCTGCCAGCACCAAGCAAACCGCTAATATCCCTTTGGCTTTTATACGGGTGAATTTCATGTGGCAAAGGTGTAAAATATCCCTCAAACAAGAAACTCCCGCCAAGGATGTCTAATTTCGTCTAAAGCCCACCGAAGATTTGGTTCCCAGAATTTTGGTTCTTGCTTCAAGAAACACCTGAAATTCATTCAATGAGAAGATTTTCTTGGGGTTTAATACCTGTTGAATCAAGCATTGCTTTTTAAAGTTAGCGACTTCGGCTCCGGTAAAAACATAATTTTCTGCCAATTCCAAACATTGTTGGGCGGAGCAACCCGGGAAAAAATCCTGAAGAATTTTTTTTCGGACCTGGGGTTCGGGGATTCCCAATTCAATTTTATACAAAAAGCGCCGATCAAAAGCCGGGTCGAAGGCATTTGGCAGATTGGTTGTTGCCACTAAAATCCCTTTAAATTGTTCTAAGTGCTGCAATAAGATGGTTTGCATCGCATTTTCGGTGGAAGTCATTGAACCATTTGTTTGGTCTCGTTTTTGAAAAACCGAGTCGGCCTCATTGAACAATAAAATTGGTGCCAGCTCATTTTCTTGATGGCTGTCTTTGTAGTGTTTAAACACCAAGTCGAGATTTTTTTCGCTTTGTCCGTACCATTTATCCCGCTGCTGAGCCACATCAAACATTAAAATATCTCGTTTGCATTCCTTGGCCCATTGTTTAACCGATTCGGTTTTTCCGGTACCGGGTTCTCCATGCAGCAACACAATTAGGCCTTCCGGTTCTCCGGCGGCTTTCATTTGCTTTTGGAAGCGTTGGAAAGCGGCCTTTCTGGTCAGCCGTTTCAAATCGCTTAAGGTTTGGTCTGCCGTCGGATTTAAATGAATTTTCTTCCCATTTAGTTTATCGTGAGGCAGGGTGAGCAAAGGCAGTTTGGGTGCATCATTGAACTCCATGGGCATGTAAGGTTCATGGGATGAAGACCGCTTGGTATTGCCGAAACGTATTAGGTAATCGGAAGAAGGCAGCATTTCGCATTCCAGCATACCCAATTTAAATAAGGGATGGGTTTCCTCGAGAATGGCGCGTCTTAGGTTGGTTATTTCCATGGGATGATGGGTAAAAATCCGTGCCAGGATTTTTAGGGGATAGCCCTGGCTTTCAACCAAATCCAATATGGCCAAGAAAGCAGCCAAAGATTTATCTGCCGCAGACAATTCCTTTCTTTTGAGGCCTTTAAAAGTCGGGACATCGGTCTTTGCCAAAAATTCCAAAACAAAATCCGTCCATTCCTCTAGGGTGAGCAGTTGATTGCGCAGGCTAATGCTTTTAACATAGACCTGAAGCATTTTTTGTTGCAGGGGATCGGCCGGGGGCTTGGGTAAGGAGGATTTCTGATTGAACTTCAAGGCCAATTCAGCGGAAGCCGACATGCAAATGGAATCAGGTCGATCGAGGGAAACCGCAGGAAAGATTTGAATGTAGCCTTTTTCCAGCAAACCCTCTATTCCAGATTGCAAGGCCTTTGGATTCATATCTAGCTCGGCCTCTTCCGCGAAGGCGTTTAAGTATAAATCACCTTTGCGTTGACGGATGGCACATAGGGCAGACAAAATTCCCGCTTCGGCCATAGAAATCCCGCAAAAAGATGCCAATTTCTCAATTAATTCTTCATCTCCCAGGGAAGAGTCTAAGCCTTTTTCCTGAGTTGTTGTGAAGGTTTGAGCATCCCAGCGTTGCAACCAATTTATGGACATAGTAACTTGATTTTTCTCAAAGTTCGGAAACAAGGATGCAGTCCATTTGCACAGTAATTTTCTGACTCCATTCAGAATTGAACTGCCGAACTTTTTGCACCTTTAGGGCATGGAGAAACTCAATAGTAAAACGGAGCGCATCCGTTGCATTTGTGATTTTTTAGATCGGGGTGGCGGCACCCTAATAGAAATGCAGTCTGCTGTAAATCAGGGATTAACCAATAAAGGATTCGATGAAATAGCCGTTCGAAGTCTGAGGTATTCGCTTCGGCAATTGCAAGATGGTGATTTTGAGCATAGCCGCAGCCACCTTCCTGAACTAGAGCGCAAGTCGATTTTTAAAGTCCAATACATACAGAGAACCTACAGCTGGCATCCGGATAGTTTAAGACCGGAATTTGGGGATTTAGAAGAGGAGGAACGCAGTACACTTCCCTTCCTAATAGGAATTCTTAAGCGCTATGAATCCTTACCTGCCGTCAATCGTATTCTTAGCCAATTGACCGATCATTATGGGCTGGATGAAGAGCAATTGGCTGGGGCATCGGCGGTATTTCACAGTGCTCCCACACTTAAATTGCAGGGGTTTGGTCGAAATTCCGAACTCAATGTAGTTCAAATGGCCATCAAACTGCTTGGGCACATTCGTCGGGAAGAAGCGGTGGAATTCAATTACAGATCGGTTTCAAAAATTGAATCTGCCATTTCAGGCCTTCAAATGCATACTGTTATGCCCTTGCAAATCCGATTGTATGATAATCTATACTACTTAAGCGCGGTTCCCTTGGGAGAACAGCATCTGTTGACCTTTAGACTGGATCAAATACATCAACTTAGAGTAGATATCGCCACCGATGCCCATGATATCCCTATTTCATTTGACCGAAAAAAAATGGAAAAATTGATTGGATTGCGCTCGCATTTCAATCATGTTTTAGGGGTATGGAACCATCCTCCGGAAGACCAAGTGTATGACATTCACATTGAATTTTTTGATTGGGCGGCTTCCTATGCAAAGCGCTTGCAGTTTCACCCCACTCAAAAACTCGTTCATACGCACCTGAAAAACAACAGTTTAATTTTCTCCTTTAAATTAAAGCTGCGACCAGAAGAATATCCCAACCAACCTGCAGAAGAACGCTCGCCGGAATTGTCCTTTTTCCTTGGTCGTTTTAGGCGCTATGCTCGGGTGATTGGCATTCATAGCGTATAAGTCCGGTCAAAATCTTTTAATTCTGACCTATTCCACTGTATTTTAGCAATATACCTGAATTAAGTCATGAGGATTGCGCCCCCGATGGCAGCGGCAGGGACCGAAGACCTTGCCCCGGCTTGCCGCCCCGCGGAGGCGACCTTGGGAGCCCACGCAGGGGCCAGCAAGCCGCGGCAAGGGCGAGGTACCTACAGCGGACAGCGGGAATAGGCGCCCAACATACACTTAGCCACACAACAAATCCGTACTTTTACGTTATGATGACGATGAAGCGTTTTGCCATAGCCCTTTTGTGGGCACTCATGAATGTAGCCGGGCTGCAGCTGCCGGCGCAAATCAATAATCCTTCTGAAAAATTAGATGGCCTGCTGTTTTTTCTTGAGAATTATTATTTAGAAAAAGTAGACCGCGAAAAATTGATTGAAGCCGCACTTGAAGGCCTTTTAAAGGAATTAGACCCCCACTCCTACTACCTGCCTCCCCGAGAATTAAAAGCATCTGAAGAGGCTCTTAGCGGAAACTTTGAAGGAATCGGTGTGCAATTCAACATTCACCACGACACCATTATGGTGGTAAGTCCGATTAGCGGCGGGCCTTCTGAGCGCCTCGGAATCCGCAGCGGAGACCGCATTATTTACATTGAAGATACGCTGGTGGCCGGTAAAAAAATCACCAATAACGATGTGTTTCGGTGGTTGCGTGGAAAAAAAGGAAGCACCGTACAGGTGAAGATTCTTCGGCCCGGATTGGATGAACTCTTGGACTTTGCCATTGTTCGCGATAAAATTCCTGTATTCAGTATGGATGCCGCATTTATGCTGAAACCTGGAGTGGGTTACCTGAAAATAAATCGATTTGCTGAAACCACAGTAGATGAATTTAAGGAAGGATGGAAAAAGCTTAAAACATTGGGCGCCAAAGACCTGATTTTGGATTTACAGGGGAATTCAGGAGGATACCTTATGGCAGCCACCGGAATGCTGGATCACTTCTTTCCAAAAGGCAAATTGCTGGTGTACACCCAAGGATTGCACAGCGATCGCCGCGAATTTAAATCGGCCGGAAATCCCCTGCTTCCCGGCAACCGTTTAATTGTATTGGTCGACGAAGGTTCCGCTTCGGCCAGCGAAATTGTTGCCGGAGCCATTCAAGACCACGACCGAGGATTGGTGGTAGGACGGCGGACCTTCGGCAAAGGATTGGTGCAAAACACCTTTCCCCTACCCGATGGCTCGGCATTCCGACTCACCACTGCCCGTTATTTTACTCCCTCGGGACGCTTTATTCAAGCTCCCTACAACGAGGGAACTGAAAAATACTATAAAGATTTAGCCAGCCGATTTGATAAGGGCGAACTGACCGATTCGGGGAAAGCCAGCATACCAGATAGTTTGGCCTTTAAAACTTCGAAAGGTCGTGTGGTGTACGGAGGAGCCGGCATTATGCCCGATGTATTTGTACCCCTTGACACCTCTTTTTTCTCTGTGTGCCTAAACCGCACAACCGCCGCAGGATTGCCCTATAATGTGGCTCTGGATTATGTAGATGCACATCGAATCGAACTGCAAAGCAATTATCCAAGCATGGATGATTTTAACTCAAAATTTGATGCCAATCCATTGTGGCCCACCCTGCTTGCTGAAATAGAAAAACGCAAAATCCCCTGTACGGAAGAGGAATTCGACCGAAGTAAGCCATTTTTAATCAACATGTTAAAAGCACTGGTTGCTCAAAACATGTACAGCCGAGATGCCTTTTTCCAAGTCATGGCATCCGAAAATGAATCCATACAAAAAGCCCTAGAACTTTTGGAAGGTCCTTGGCCTGAAACCATCAAATAAAACCTATGAAAAACCACGAAAAAGGAATGCTTGCCCCTGGTAGTCTGGCAGATAAAACCATAGTCATTACCGGTGGAGGCAGTGGACTAGGTTTAAGTATGGCGGCGTATTTTTTGGCATTGGGAGCCAAAGTTGGAATCTGCGGACGCAATGAAGAAAAGCTGAAATCTGCCGCTCAGGAATTGCAAGAGCGTACCGGCGGGATTGTATTTTATCATCCCTGCGATGTTCGGAACTATGATGAAGTAGAACGCTTTCGTGAAAAAACCATTGCAGCCCTTGGCCCCATAAATGGATTGGTCAACAATGCAGCCGGGAACTTTTTGAGTCCCACAGAACGGCTCAGCCATCGGGCATTCGATTCCGTTGTTGATATTGTGCTGAAGGGCAGCTACAATACCAGCTTGAGCTTTGGGAAATATTGGATTGATGAAAAAATTGAGGGAACAACCCTAAACATTGTTACAACCTATGCCTGGACCGGCTCGGCCTATGTGGTTCCTTCGGCCTGTGGGAAAGCCGGCGTACTAGCTTTGACTCGCTCGCTGGGCGTAGAATGGGCAAAATACGGTATTCGCACCAATGCGATTGCCCCCGGCCCCTTCCCCACTCCGGGCGCATGGGATCGGCTTTTCCCTCAGGAATTCATGCAACAAGTGGATATACCCTCAAAAATTCCGGTTGGTCGCGTAGGGCATCACCAGGAGTTGGCCAACCTTGCGGCCTACCTTATGTCAGACTTTTCCGCTTACATTCAAGGAGAAGTCATCACCATTGACGGGGGCGAGTGGATGAAAAACGGCGGTGAATTTAGCTGGGTCGGCGATTTAATTCCCCCCGAAATGTGGGATGTGGTAGAGGCTATGATCCGGCGAAAATCAGGGAAGAACTAATTTTTATATAATTTGGGTGGCGGCAGCCGGGCTTTCACCGGTAGTCCGCAGTGGCCGGGCGGGCTGTAGGCGGGCTGCGGTGGCTCCCAAGGTCGCCTCCTCGCCGCGCCACAGCTCCCGCCGTCCACTTTGCGGGCTACCGGGTTCAATCCCTGCCGCAGCTCAGACCTA